>JAHDCH010000162.1 GCA_020629995.1 Pseudaestuariivita sp.
GGATCGCGGCCAGCATGGTCGATCCCGACCGCGGCAGCCCGGAAATGAAATGAAATGTCTGGTCCATGTCACAGGACAAAGCGCGAATGCCCGCACGGCGTCAAGCCGCCAATGCCATGCCGCGACGGAGAAGGGCGGCTTCAGGTTTCGTTTGAGGCGTCCAGGCCATGCACCCGCCGCGCAAGCTCCGGCCCGGCGTCCGGGGCGGTGGCCAGCCGCAGGCCGTTCAGCGTGACCCGGTGGAACACGTGGCGCAGGGCGGCGGCGCGCATGTCCTTAGGCAACATCAGCAGATGTCGCGCGGCGACCCGCATCATCTCGTCATATCGGGTGGCCCCGTCAAACGCGTGGGTGGCCGAGCCTGCGTGGTTGCGCCGGACCGCGGCGGGCAGGGGATCGAACCACACATCGCCGACCGTGGCGGCCCGGGCCCAGTAATGCCAATCAAAGGCAAAGTTCAGCGACGGAGAGAACCCGCCCAATTGCAGCGTTGTCGTGCGGCGCAGCACGACGGCGGGGAAACGCACCAGCTGACTGTGCGCAATGCGGGCCTGCCAGTTGTCCAGGATGCCGCGTGTGCGGCGCAGCTCGGACGTGATCCGCTGGGTGCGGTCCTCGCCATCCAGCACCTCGGTCGCGCAAAAGGCCATCGACAGACGCGGCGTCTCGCGCAGCGGCCCCAGCATTGCCGTATAGAAGCCCGGGCGCAGAAAATCGTCCTGGTGCAGGATGTGCACATAGGTGCCGCGCGCCAGCGTCAGGCAGCGGTTGTGGTTTTCAAGGATGCCATGCGCGGCGCCCGTGTCCTCGGCACGGATGCGCGGATCGCGCGCGCAAAGCTCGGCAATCAAAGCGGTGTCCTGCGGCCCGTCCGCGACCAGTACGATCTCGGTCCTGTCCGGCAGGCCGTCCTGCGCCAGCACGCTGTCCACCGCACCGCGCAGCCAGTCGGGACGCGTGACGTTGTGGACCGGCAGCATCACCGACAGCTCGCACGTGTCAGGGCTTGCCATGATCGGCGCTGTGGCGAATGCACCCAGGGTCGTGCCACGGGGCCAGTCGTCTTGTCCCGCCTGCGGGGTTTCGGTGATCAGATCAAACTGCGCGGCCCAGCGGCGCGACAGCGCCCAGGCCCGCAAGGACAGGCCAAGGGCGTGTTTGGGCACGGCGCTTGGCGCGTTCAGATCGCCGCCCGCGCCGCTGCCGGGCGCCCGCGCAAACGCCGCCAGCGCGGCATCGCGCAGCGCGGTTGCCTCGTCCCATGCGCCCGCTTCGGCCCGGTGCCGGGCGAACACGATCTGTGTTTCGGGCAACAGGGTCCGCTGGCTGGCGATGCGTGTGACAAGGGCCTGCAATTGCTCGGTCCGGCCCAGCGTATCCAGCAGCGTGACGCCGTAGTCGATTGTCTGCGCCGAAACCTGCGGCAGCACCAAAAGGGGCGCAAGGCGCTTGTAGGCCTGCAGCGCCTTGCGCTGACCGGCCAGCTCCTGAGCTTCGGCCAACGCGTCGGCCTCGTCTTCGGGCAGGGCCTGCGACGACACGGGCCGCGACAGCTGCCAGCCGCCACTGGCACCGCCTGCCAGCTGCGTGTTGATCCGGGACAGGGCTGCCCGGGTGGCGGGGCGGCCGGGTGACAGCTCGAGCGCCTGTTGCAGATCACCACGCGCCGCCTCCAGCGCCCCGAGCCGTTCCTGGACAAGCCCGCGCAGATGCAGCGCTTCGTCCTGCGTGGGCTGGATCCGCAGGGCTGCATCCAGGTCCGCAAGGGCGCGCTCTCCTTGCCTCAGGCGGTGCAGCACGCGCGCGCGCAACAGGCGATACCGCGCCGCGTGCGGTTCAAGATCGATCAAACGCGTCAGTTCATCCAGCGCAGGTCCATACTGGTTGTCGCGCCACAGGCCTGACGCCAGCTCGAACCGGATGCCCGCATCCATCGGCGCGCGCCGGGCCGCTTCTTGCAGCGCCTCGGTGGCCTCGGTCAGCCTGCCTTCCCGGGTCAACATGCCCGCCCGCGACACGTGCCAGCCCGGCAGGCGCTGCGCAAAACGCGAGGCACCCTTGCCGCTGCTGCGCTCGTGCCAGTCCTTTCGCCACGCCGCGTACACTCTGTCGAGCTCTGCGCGCCGCCCGGGGCTGTCAGGGCGCGTCATCACATCCCAAAGGTCCAGGCTCAGCGTCATCTCAAGCGCATCGGGCCCGGTCACGGCCCGGCGCAGAAGGGCGGGATCCAGCACCGCTGTTGCGGCACGTTGCAATTTCGCCGCGACCTCTGCGTCGCCAGGCGCAAGCGTCTCGGCAACCCGCGCGACCGCTTCCGCGCGGCCGGAGCCAGAGATGTCTTCGATCCGCACCTCGCATCGCGGCAGATCGCGGCTGGCGCGTTCGGGGACCAGCAGATAGGCCTGCCACAAAAGCTCGGCATGTTTCAGCGGCAGATCCAGTCCGGTCATCACGCTGTTCAGAACCGCGCCCGGATCGCGCAGCACCGTGATGCAGGCGGGCGTCACGGCGCCGCCGGTCCAGGCTGGCAGTGTCAGGGCAAGCGCCGGATCGGCGGCCACTGCGCCCGGAATGGACGCTTGCGCATCCGGCGGCATGTCCGCGGGTTTGGGGTCTGCGGGATGACGCTCCACTTCTGCCAGCAGCGCGTCGCATGTCGCCCGGATGCTCGCCTGCTCAAGCTTCGCGTTCGGACCGACAAGCGCAGTCAGCAGCACGCGGCCCATTGGTGCCACTCCCGATCCGAACATGCCGGTAACAAGAACGGGGCGGGGCAGGGTCAAGTCGTGTCCGGTCCATGGGTTTTGCAATACCGCCACGCCGGTGAGCGCAGCGCCGCGAACCTGACGTCTTGCGCACGGGGCGTCAACCGCTTTGGAGCGCCCGGTGGCAGGAAGGACTTGGGTGGTAAGATGGTGCTGCTGGAGAGAATTGAACTCTCGACCTCTCCCTTACCAAGGGAGTGCTCTACCTCTGAGCTACAGCAGCGCCGTGACCGGGCTTTTACCGTTCCGACGCGTGAACGCAAGAGCTTTTGTCTGACTATTTCATGACCCTGACGGGGCGGGCGCGCCGGTGCGCCGAAGATAGCCGTTGGTACACCATGTGACGTTGTTGCCGTAAAAGTCGCAATACTCGGCATCCACCTCGAATACGTCAGGATGCGCGTCGAAAAACTCGTAGATCGCGCGGTTCGGACCGCCGTCATACAGATGCGCATTGCCGACCGTGTCGCCCAGACCGTCTTCGATCACCAGATAGTCGCCTTCCTGCATGGCGCCGGCGAAAAAGGCGATCGCACCCTTGGTCGTGACATACTGGTGGTCCGCATCCTCGACGATCAGCCAGGGACGGGGCAGGCGGGCCAGCACCTCGGGCGTCATGGTCTTGGCCAGATCGCGTCCGTCGCCGTGCACGAATTCGATCCGCGGGTCGGTGAACTCCTCGCGATGTTCGACATCGACACAATAAAGCTGTGTCTCAAGCCCCAGAACCTGGCACTGGTCAGCGAACCACAGCGCGCTGCCACCGAATTTGTAGCCGATCTCGATGATGGTGCGGGGCCGCAGCTCCCACAGCAATTGCGAGTAGATGCCAAGGTCAAAGGGGTTTTTGAGGCACCAGACATCGCGCCATTTGAAATGCATCGTGCCGCGTTGAATGCGCCGGATGGCGGTCACGTCCAGCTGCACGTGCTCTTTGCGCCGGCCATCGGGGTACCGGGCCGGTTTGAACTTTTGAAACGATTGGTCGCGGTAGGTTTTCATGGCGCTCTCCGTGGTCCGCCCCTTGGGTAGCGGACAGCGGGCCGGCATACAATCCGCTGCTGGACGCTCCCCCCTCGCTATTGTAAGCCACGGGGCATGGCAAAGACCCCCGCATCCGACCCGGCCAAGCCCGCCGGCAGCACCCGCGACGACCGGCTCAAAGCCGCTCTCAAGGCGAACCTTGCCCGGCGCAAGGCGCAGGCGCGCGGGCGGGCGGCGCAGGACGCAGGCAAGTCGGAACAGACAAAAGAGCAGGACCAGTAACAATGGACGCAATCATCGTTGAAGGCGGCTCCGAGCTGCACGGCCAGATCCCCATCGCGGGGGCCAAGAACGCGGCACTGACGCTGATGCCCGCGACCCTGCTCAGCGATGAGCCGCTGACCCTGACCAACATGCCGCGCCTCAGCGACATCAAGACGATGACGGCGCTGCTGTCCTCGCTCGGCACCGAGGTGTCGGCGCTGTCCGAAGGGCAGGTGGTGGCGATGTCGTCCAAGACGATTTCCAACCACACCGCCGACTACGAGATCGTGCGCAAGATGCGCGCCTCGAACCTTGTGCTGGGCCCGATGCTGGCGCGCGAACATCACGCGGTTGTCTCGCTGCCCGGCGGCTGTGCCATCGGCGCGCGCCCCATGGACATTCACACCATCGGCCTCGAGGCGCTGGGCGCCGAGATCGAGCTGCGCGACGGCTACCTGCACGCCAAGGCGCGCGGCGGCCTCAAAGGCGCGGTGCACGAACTGCGCTTCCCTTCTGTCGGCGCGACCGAGAACCTCGTGATGGCCGCCACGCTGGCCAAGGGCACCACCGTTCTGAAGAACGCCGCGCGCGAGCCCGAGATCGTCGATCTGGTGGCCTGCCTGCGCAAGATGGGCGCGCAGATCGCGGGTGAGGGCACCGATACGATCGAAATTCAGGGCGTCGACCGGCTGCACGGCGCAACGCATCCCGTTGTCACCGACCGGATCGAGCTGGGCACCTACATGCTGGCCCCCGTCATTGCGGGCGGCGAGGTCGAATGCCTTGGCGGCCGGATCGAGCTGATCGGTGCCTTCTGCGAAAAGCTGGACGCGGCGGGGGTTGAGATCACCGAAACGGAAAAGGGCCTCAAGGTCGCGCGCCGCAATGGCCGCGTAAGCGCGGTGGATGTGACAACCGAGGTCTTCCCCGGCTTCCCGACCGACCTGCAGGCGCAGATGATGGCACTGATGTGCACCGCGCAGGGCACCTCGGTGCTTGAGGAAAAGATCTTTGAAAACCGGTTCATGCACACGCCCGAGCTGGTGCGCATGGGCGCCGAGATCGAAGTGCATGGCGGCACCGCCACGGTGACCGGCGTCGAGCGGCTCAAGGGGGCGCCGGTTATGGCGACCGATCTGCGCGCATCCGTGTCGCTGATCCTCGCCGGCCTCGCTGCCGAAGGTCAGACAACGGTCAACCGCGTCTACCACCTTGATCGCGGCTACGAGAAGATCGAGGAAAAGCTGGGCAATGTGGGCGCTAGGATCGAACGGGTGCGCGCGCAATGAGCGGCGACGCCAGTTTTGAAGACGGCGCCGAGCGCCCGCTGAACCTCGGCGCGGCGGATGTGGACGATCTGCAGGTGCTGTCGGCGCTGGCGCAGGATGCGGTCTTTCCCGGATCGGAAATGCGCTGGCTGCGCGAGGATCGGCAATTTGCCCTGCTGCTCAACCGCTTCCGCTGGGAGGATGACCGGGCCGAGCCCGAACGGGTGCGCGCATTGCTGGTGATCTCGGATGTGACGGGCGTGGCCAGTCAGGGCGTGGCGCGTGATGCGGACACGATCCTGTCGCTGCTGTCGGTCACGTTTGAGCCGGGCGAGGATGGTACCGGCCATGTGATCCTGACGCTGGCCGGCGACGGCGCGGTGCGGGCAAGCGTCGAGGCGCTGGATGTGCGGCTCAAGGACGTGACGCGCCCCTACACGGCACCGTCGCGCAAGGCCCCCCGGCACGAAAACTGACGTGAGGCGCGGCGTGGTGACCGCTTGAGGCCACGCCCGCGCTTTGCTAGGCCCCGCAGCAGCAATCAAGGGGGCAGTCATGCCGCAGTTTCTCTCCACCGATGAGGCCGATTTCGAGGCGCGTTTCACCGCCTTGCTGGGTGCCAAGCGCGAAGACAGCCCCGATGTGGATGCCGTCGTGGCCGAAATCATCGCCGATGTGCGCGCGCGGGGCGATGCGGCTGTGCTGGAGCTGACCGAGCGGTTTGACCGCCTGACGCTGACGCCCGCGACCTTGCGCTTTACCCCCGAAGAGATTGCTGCCGAATGCGCCAAGGTCTCGCCCGAGGATCGCGCCGCGCTTGATCTGGCCGCCGCGCGCATCCGCGCCTACCACGCGCGCCAGATGCCAGAGGATGACCGCTGGACGGATGACACCGGGGCCGAGCTGGGCTGGCGCTGGACGCC
>JAHDCH010000163.1 GCA_020629995.1 Pseudaestuariivita sp.
CCGAACGTCAACGGGAGGACGAAAATGAAAACCTTCATGAAAACCATGGTGGCCGCTGCTGTCGCGGCCCTGCCGATGGCCCAGGCCGCACAGGCCGATGGCCACGAGACGCTGAAATACGTGCTGGTCAGCCACGCGCCTGACAGCGACAGCTGGTGGAACACGATCAAGAACGGCATCGCGCTGGCCGGCGACCAGATGGGCGTCGAAGTCGAATACCGCAACCCGCCCACCGGCGATCTGGCCGACATGGCCCGCATCATCGAACAGGCGGCCGCATCCGGCCCTGCCGGCATCATCACCACCCTGGCCGACTATGACGTGCTCTCGGGCCCCGTCTCGGCGGCCGTGGATGCGGGCGTTGATGTCATCATCATGAACTCGGGCACGCCGGATCAGGCGCGCGAAGTTGGCGCTCTGATGTATGTGGGCCAGCCCGAATATGATGCGGGCTATGCCGCTGGCCTGCGTGCCAAGGGTGACGGCGTGGGCTCGTTCCTGTGCGTGAACCACTACATCGTGCAGCCTTCGTCGACCGAACGCTGCCAGGGCTTTGCCGATGGCCTCGGCATCGATCTGGGCGACCAGATGATCGACGCGGGCCAGGACCCCGCCGAGATCAAGAACCGCGTTCTGGCCTACCTGTCGTCGAACCCCGACACGGATGCGGTTCTGACCCTCGGCCCGACCTCGGCTGACCCGACCATCCTCGCTCTGCAGGAAAACGGCATGGCCGGTGACATCTACTTTGGCACCTTCGACCTCGGCGCCGAGATCGTCAAAGGCATCAAGGGCGACATCATCCAGTGGGGCATCGACCAGCAACCCTTCCTGCAGGCCTACCTGCCGGTCGTGGTGATGGCCAACTACCACCGCTACGGCGTCCTGCCGGGCAACAACATCAACTCGGGCCCCGGTTTCGTGACCAAGGACGCGCTCGAGCTCGTTGAAAAATACGCTGGCGAATACCGCTAAGCGTGACCCGTAGGATGGGTGCTAGCACCCATCCTACACCTGTCATCCAGCGCATCTCTGCGCGGATGCCCCCCTTCCCCTTCAATTCAGGAGCCCCGCGTCATGGCCGACACCGCCACGGACGAACGCGTCAAAGAGATATCCCCCTTGCGCCGCGCCCTGATCCGCCCCGAGCTGGGCGGCATCGTGGGCACCGTCGCCGTCTTCACCTTCTTCCTGCTCTTCGCCTTCGATTCGGGCATGTTCAACAGCCAGGGCGTGCTCAACTGGTCGATTGTCTCGGCCCAGTTCATGATCATCGCCGTCGGTGCCTGCCTTCTGATGATCGCGGGCGAATTCGACCTCTCTGTCGGCTCGATGATCGGCTTTGCCGGCATGATGATCGCCATCTTTTCGGTCACGTTGGGCTGGCCCGTCTGGATGGCCATCCTGATCACCTTTGCCCTGTGCATCGCCATCGGCGCGCTTAACGGCGTCATCGTGATCCGCACAGGCCTGCCCTCTTTTATCGTGACGCTCGCGTTCCTGTTCATCCTGCGCGGCTTCACCATCTTCCTGCCCCAGGTGCTCGAACGGAAAACCATCATCGGCGGCGTGCGCGACGTGGCCGAGGGCGACTGGCTGGCCTGGCTGTTTGGCGGCAAGATCCTGAACGGCCTCTTTGTCTGGCTGGGCGATATGGGCCTGATCGCAACCTTCTCTCGCGGCACCCGCGCCGGGCAGCCCGTGGTCGACGGCATCCCCATGTTGATCGTCTGGGCCATCGTGCTGATCATCTTCGGCCACGTCCTGTTGACGAAAACCAAGTTCGGCAACTGGATCTTCGCCGCAGGCGGCGATGCCGAGGCGGCCCGCAACTCGGGCGTTCCGGTCAACCGCGTCAAGATCCTGATGTTCATGTTCACTGCCTTCTGCGCCACCGTCTTTGCGACCTGTCAGGTGATGGAGTTCGGCTCAGCCGGTGCCGACCGCGGCCTGCTGAAGGAATTCGAGGCGATCATCGCCGTGGTCATCGGCGGCGCTCTGCTGACGGGCGGCTACGGCTCTGTCATCGGCGCGGCGCTTGGCGCCCTGATCTTTGGCGTCGTGCAACAGGGCCTGTTCTTTGCCGGCGTCGAAAGCTCGCTTTTCCGGGTGTTCCTCGGTGTCATCCTCCTCGCTGCGGTGATCCTCAACACCTACATCCGCCGCATCATCACAGGGGAGCGCTGAGCCATGGCCGATCCAATCATCCGCATGGTGAACATCGAAAAGCACTTCGGCTCGGTCATCGCTCTGGCTGGCGTGTCGGTCGATGTGTTCCCCGGCGAATGCCACTGCCTTCTGGGCGACAACGGTGCGGGCAAATCCACGTTTATCAAGACGATGTCCGGCGTGCACAAACCCACCTCGGGCGAGATCTTCTTCGAAGGCGCGCCGCTGTCGTTCAACGACCCGCGCGACGCCATCGAGGCCGGCATCGCCACCGTGCACCAGCACCTGGCGATGATCCCTCTCATGTCGGTCACGCGCAACTTCTTCATGGGCAACGAACCCACCCGCCGCGTTCTCGGCATGTCGTTCTTTGACCAGAAGAAAGCCGATGAGATCACCATGCGCGAGATGAAGCGCATGGGCATCAACCTGCGCGGCCCCGACCAGGCCGTGGGCACCCTCTCGGGCGGCGAACGCCAAACAGTCGCCATCTCCCGCGCGGTCCATTTCGGCGCCAAGGTGCTGATCCTCGACGAGCCCACCTCGGCCCTCGGCGTGCGCCAAACCTCGAACGTGCTCGCCACCATCGACAAAGTGCGCAAGGACGGCATCGCCGTGGTCTTCATCACCCACAACGTGCGCCATGCCATGGCCGTGGGCGACCGCTTCACCGTGCTGAACCGCGGCCAGACGCTCGGCACGGCGATGCGCGGCGACATCACTCCCGAAGAGCTGCAGGACATGATGGCCGGCGGGCAAGAGCTCGCCACTCTCGAAGGCTCGCTCGGCGGCACCGTCTAGGCAAAGGGGGGCCAGCCCCCCACGGCAGAAGCCCCCGCGGGGGCTTCCACCGCTCCCCCCGCCATATTTCCAAAGAGAAGAAGCCGGGAGCTGTTCTCGGTTTCTTCTCTTTTCAAATATGGCGGGGAGTCCCGCAGGGACGGGACAGCGCCCCATGACTTTTTCAGAAAATGCGTGACAGAAGCCTGTTTTCTTTGCCAGGCTGACCGCGGGCGGAGGGTGTCTTCTGGATCCGCTCGGTGCCACGCATCGGCACACGAAATCCCAGCACATCATCACGGACACGCGGCAAGGCGGAGGACAAGACACATGCGCACTGGAGTTATCGGGATCGGCGACATGGGATCAGGGTTGGCGCGCAACCTGATCAAGGCGGGCTTTGACTGTTGCGGGCGCGATCCGCTGGAACATCGCAACGTCGCCTTTGCGGACATGGGCGGTGTGGTCAAAGACAGCGCAGCCGACGTCGGGGCCCATGCGGATGCGGTGTTCGTGATGGTCATGAACGGGGCCCAGGCGCACGAGGTCATCGTGGACGGTCTTGCCACCAGCATGGTCCCGGGCAGTGCCGTGATCCTGTCGGCGACCATCAAACCCACCGAAGCCCGCGCGCTTGGCGCGGCGCTGGCGGGCACCGGCATCCACCTGATCGACACGCCCGTGTCGGGCGGGTTTCCCGGCGCCCAGTCCGGCACGCTCACGATGATGGCCGCGGCGCCGGATGACGTGCTGGACCGCTTTGCCCCGGTGATGGAAGCCGTCAGCGCCAACATCCACCGCGTCGGCACCGCGCCCGGCGATGGCCAGACCGTCAAGGCCTGCCTGCAATCGCTGATCGGCGCGCAATTCTCGGCCACGTTCGAAGCCGCCGCGCTGGCCGCCAAGGCGGGCGTCCCGGGTCAGGTGATCCTCGATGTCTTTTCCACCTCCTCGGCGGGATGCGGCATCGTCAACAACGCGCTGGAAAAGATCATCGACCGCCAGTTCGAGGGCACCGGCTCCCACATCAACACGATGCACAAGGATCTGACCATCTCGATGGCCCTTGGCGAAGAGCTGGGCGTCCCGCTCCACACCGCTGCCGCCGCGATGCAGCTGTTTCACGCCGGACGCAGCCGCTACCCCGATGGTGACAACTGGACCTGCACCCGCGTCATCGAAGAGATCACCGGCGCCGAACTGCACCGCACGGCAGCCGTCAAAACCCGCTAACGGGATGGCGGGTGGGGCGTCGCCGCAGGCGCGCGTCACCCCCATCCGGAAAGGACAGACATGCACCTCGGCGTCATCACTGACGGCATCAGCCGCGACCTCGCCCACGCCCTCTCCGTCATGGCCGATCACGGCCTCACCCATGCCGAACTGCAATTTGTCGGCGATCACGAAGTCGGCGATCACTCCGCCGCCCAGATCAGACAGATCCAGGACCTGCTGACCGCCCGGGGCATGCCGGTCTCCTGCCTGTCGCGCCACATCTTCGCCGGCACCACCAGCGCCAACCGCCCGGGCGATGCACTCCATACCCAGCACATGGACGCGCTCAAGCGCGTCATCGACATGGCGCATACGCTGGGCTCTCCCCTTGTCCGCATCATGACCCAGAAAAAGGAACAGATCCTCTGGGGCCGGAACGGCGCTGAAAAATGGAACGTCGCCCACGGCGCCTGGGACACGATGGCCCCCATGATTGCCCCCGCCGTCGACCTTGCCCGTGACGCCGGCCTCACTTTGGTCGTCGAAACCGGCAACGGCACCATGGTCAATTCGGCCTATACCGCGCGCAGACTGATCGACGAGCTGGACGCCCGGGACGCGCTCAAGGTCCTGTGGGATCCGGCCAACAATTGCTGGTGTCACGAACGCGCCTTTCCCGATGCCTATGACCTGCTCCGGGACGGCTATATCGGTCATATCCACATCAAGGACGTGCAGGTCGACACACCCCGCGCCACGCTCGAGGTCCGGCAGCTTGGCCATGGCCAGCTGGCAGATCAGCTCCAGCCCATCGCCGATGCCCTGCGCGCCGATGGCTATGCCGGCGCCATCAGCCTCGAATCCGTCTATCATCCGGGCACCGGCGACTTCGAAGAAGGCTTTCGCCTCTGCGCCCCGCGCTTCAAGGCGATTTTCGGCTGATCCCCCGCGCCCCGGCTTGAGAGGCCGCGCACCCTGCCCTATCTTCCCGGCAACGCCGACGAGGACCCCACATGCGCGCCTTCGCCTTCCTGATCCCTGCCCTGTTTGCCTGTGCCACCCCTGCTCTGGCGCAGGGGCTGGGCAGCCTGCCTCTTCTGTCCGACCTCGAAGACCAGATCGCCGCGCCGCCGGTCATCCCTCCCGATGCGGTGCCGCTCAATTCGCGCCAATGGGACCTGATCGAGGCCATCGAGATCGACGAAAAGATCAAGGGCGACAGCTATGTCGTGACCAAATCCTATCCCGACGACCTGATCGCCATGGCCCGCTCGGGCAGTTTCGAGGTCGAAGGGTACTTTGTCCCCGTCATGGCGCAGGGCAGCGTGCGCCAGTTCCTGATGGTGCGTGACCCGGCTGAATGCCCGTTCTGCGGCTCTTCGGGCTATGGCCTCGCGCTCGAGGTCATCACCAAACGCCCCGTGCCCGACATGGGCGAATTCGAACGGATCACCGTGCGCGGCACGCTGGAACTGGTCGATGATCCCGAAACCTGGCAGGCCGTGATCCTCAAGAATGCAACGCTGACCCGGTCGGGCAGCTAGTCCCGGCTTGACCCTGCGCTACGCCCGCCCTTAGCTGATGCCCATGCGCTGGGGCCTTGTCACCACCACCAACGCGCCGCTGGCTGCGGTGCAGGCCTTTGTGGCCCACCACCTGTCTCTGGGCGCGGACCGGCTGTGGCTGTTCCTCGATGCGCCCGCGCCCGAGATTGCTGCCGCCATGGCACCCCACCGCGCGGTCAAGGTGATCGACACCGACGCGGCCTACTGGGATCGCAAAGGCTCTCGCCCCGACATGCACCAGCCCCGGCAGGCGATCAACGCGCGCCATGCCTACAACCGGTCCAAACGGCTTGATTGGCTGGGCCATATCGACATCGACGAATTCCTCTGGCCCGAGGACGGAACCCTCGCCGATCAGCTGTCGTCGCTGCCCGCCGATTGCCTTGTCACCCGCGTCCGCCCGGTCGAGGCCCTGTCGCCCGTCGGCGGCGGCGACATCCGCCATTTCAAGGCCACCCCCATCGACCGCAAAG
>JAHDCH010000164.1 GCA_020629995.1 Pseudaestuariivita sp.
TTGGGCCGGGGCTGCGCCGAAGCGCTGGCGGCGGCAGGTGTCAACGTGGTGCTGAATGCACGGGGCGCCGAGGCGCTGGATGCAACGGCCGTGGAAATCCACGAAGCCTATGGCGTGGGCGTCACGGCGGTGGCCGCTGACATCACCACCGAAGAGGGTCGCCAACAGGTGCTTGAGGCGGCGGGAGAGATCGACATCCTGGTGACCAATGCGGGCGGTCCGCCGCCGGGCCTGTGGTCGGATTGGGATCGCGACGATTTCATCAAGGCGATCGACGCCAACATGCTGACGCCCGTCGCGCTGATCAAGGCCTGCCTGCCGGGCATGACGGATCGCGGCTGGGGCCGCATCGTCAACATCACCTCGAAATCGGTCAAGGCGCCAATCCCGGCGCTGGGCCTGTCGAATTCGGCCCGCGCAGGGCTGACCGGATATGTGGCCGGCACCGCACGCCAGGTCGCGGCCAAGGGTGTGACGATCAACAACCTGCTGCCCGGCGTACACGACACCGACCGCGGCGTGATGCTGGACAAGGGGCAGGCGACCCGCGAAGGCCGCACCCCCGAAGACGTCCGGGCCGAGCGCGAAGCGGGCATCCCGGCGGGCCGCTACGGCACAGCGGCCGAATTTGGCGCGGCCTGCGCCTTTTTGTGCTCGCAGCACGCCGGGTTCATCGTGGGACAGAACATCCTGCTGGATGGCGGCGAAGTGAACGCGACGCTCTGAGGCCATGGCAGACAAGGGCGGCACGGCGGCCGAGCGGTTTTCGCTCAAGGATCATCTGTTCAACGCGGACACGCTGGGCGATCTGGCGCGCGAACATGCCGTGTTGCCCGGGTTCGACCCGGATGCCTTTCTGGCGCAGGTCCTGCCGGGGCTGGAGGGGCGCGAGCTGCTGGAGCGGCTCGACTGGATTGCCGATTGCCTTGAGGCGCAATTGCCAAGCGATTTCAACGCGATGGCAGAAGCGCTGGAGGCGGCGATGCTGCCGCCTCTGGACCCGGCGTTGCGCGACGATGACTTTGGCCGGTTCATCCACGCGGTGCCCGGCATCCTGGCGGTGCGGCACGGGCTGGAGGATCACCGGGAGCGCGCGCTGGACCTGCTGCACGCCGCCACGATGCGCTTTTCGATGGAGTTCTACATCCGGCCTTTTATCAACCGCTGGCCGGACCAGACGATGGCGCGGCTGGCCGCCTGGGCGGAGGACGACAATTACCACGTGCGCCGGCTGGTGAGCGAAGGCACGCGGCCCCGGCTGCCCTGGGCCAAGGCGATCACGCTGGCGCTGACGGACCCGTTGCCGCTGCTGGACCGGCTGCACGCCGATCCCACGCGGTATGTCACACGGTCGGTGGCGAACCATCTGAACGACATTGCCAAGAAAGAGCCGGACATCGTGATGGACCGCCTCGAGTCGTGGCGGGCGGAAGCGCGGCAAGCGCCCAGGGAGCTGGACTGGATGACCACGCACGCGCTGCGCACGCTGGTCAAACAGGGCCATCCGCGCGCCATGCGGCTGGTGGGCTTTGACCCTGGCGCGCAGGTGGAGGTGACGCTTGATCTGCCCGCAACCGCCCGGATCGGCGAGGTGATGCCGTTTGCCGTGACCCTGACGGGCAAGCCGGGCACCGGTGTTCTGGTCGATTATGCGGTCGAGTTTCGCAAGGCGGATGGCAGCGCCGCGCCCAAGGTGTTCAAGCTGAAACAGGCCCGGATCGGCAAGGACGGCACGCTGCGCCTGACCAAGACCCACCGGTTCAAAGGGGACGCCACGACGTTTCGTCTGTACCCCGGCGCACATGCTGTGGCGGTGCAGGTCAACGGAGTGCCGCGCGCGCGGGGCGAGTTTGACCTGACGGGCTGAACCCTTGCGCGGGGCAGGGCGGCTTGTTAGGTGCTGCGGCGTATCCGAGCGAAACGCTCGGGATCAGATGCCGCAACAGGATGCCGCCGCCCCGTGACCGCGCCCAGCCCACCGAGTGTTCCGCGCCTTGACGTGCGCAACCTGTCGCGGTCGTTCGGGCCGGTGCAGGTGGTGGATGACGTGTCGCTGACCATCGCGCCGGGCGAAGTGACCTGCCTGCTTGGCCCGTCGGGCTGCGGCAAGTCGACGACGCTGCGGATGATCGCGGGCGTCGAGCGGCAGGACAGCGGTGAAATCCACGTGGATGGCAGCCTTGTGTGCGACGGGCGCCGGCATGTCCCGCCCGAGGGGCGCGGCATTGGCCTGATGTTTCAGGACTTTGCCCTGTTTCCGCATCTGACCGTGGCGGGCAACGTCGCCTTTGGCCTGACGGGCGCCAGGGCGGACAAGGACGCCCGGGTGGGCGAGCTTTTGGAAAGGGTGTCGCTCAGCCATCTGGCAAAAAGTTATCCGCATGCCTTGTCGGGGGGTGAGCAGCAGCGCGTCGCATTGGCCCGCGCGCTGGCGCCAAAGCCCAAGGTGATGCTGATGGACGAGCCGTTCTCGGGGCTCGACAACCGGCTGCGCGACGGCATCCGGGACGAGACGCTGGACCTGCTGAGAGAGGCCGGGGCGAGCGTTCTGCTGGTCACGCACGAGCCCGAAGAGGCGATGCGCATGGCCGACGAGATCGCCCTGATGCGCGACGGCCGGGTGGTGCAGAAGGGCGCGCCCTACAACATCTACACCAGCCCCGCCGACCGGGACGCCGTTGCCTTTTTCAGCGATGTGAACGCGGTGCGCAGCGTCGCGCGCGGAGCACTGGCCGACACGCCCTTTGGCCGGTTCCTGTGCCCCGGCCAGCCCGATGGCACCGAGGTTGAAATCGTCTTTCGTCCGCAACATGTGCGGATCGACTTTGATCGCCCCGGCAGCCCGCCACGCCCCACGCCCAGCGACGGCACCCCGGCGCGCGCACTGGTGAAACGCGCGCGGTTCATGGGGTCGGAAAGCCTGGTGGATTTTGTGCTGGATGCCGGGATCGAGGTGCGCGCGCTGGTGCCAAACGTGTTTCTGCCCGCGGCCGGGACCGTCTTTTGGCTGACCGTGCCGCGCAACCGCTGCCACGTGTTCCGCGTCTGATCAGTCGAGCGAGGCAAGGTAATCGGGCAACGTCTTGCCCGCCTCTTCGAGAAACAGCGCGGGCAGCACCTGAAGCGCGGTGATGCGGTCCACACGAAAGACACGGAAATCCTCGCGCAGCTCGCACCAGCAGGTCGCCGTCCAGACCCGGCCCCAGTATTCCAGCTGAAGCGGGCGGATGACGCGGGTGCTCTCGCTTTCATCGAGGCTGCGGTAGGTGATGCGCAGCTTTTGCCGCGCCCGGATCGCGCCCCGGATGGGCGGCATGTGGTCAAACCCCTTGGCCGCATCGGCAAAAGGATAGACCGCAAAGCCAAAGCCGGTGGGCGGGGCCTGGCGGTCTTCGGGCAGGACCGCGTCGATCTTGGCCGACAGCGACCGCGCGGCGGCCTGAAGCTCTTCGTCGCCGGCCTCGCCCACCACCGCCATGCCAAGGTGCAGCGCCTCCAGCTCGGTCATGGTCAGGTTCAAAGGGGGCAGGGTGATCGCCGCCGTCGCCATATAGCCCAGCCCCCGTTCGCCCTGCACGGGGATGCCGCTGGCCATCAACGTATCCATGTCGCGATAGATGGTGCGGACCGACACGTTCAGCCGCCGCGCCAGATCTTCGGCACGGTGCAGCCGCCCGTCGCGCAGGATCTGCAAAACCTCGATCAACCGGTCCGAGCGTTTCATGCGATTCGCTTCCTTTTTTGGCAGCAACTGACATTATCCTGTCACCTGACAGGTTAGTGTCACAAAAAGCGCATCTCAACCATGTTTGGCGTGCTTTTGAGCCTTTTGCAGCGCAGCATCCCGGCCTATTTGAAGGCTTCGGGTTTTCGCGGCCGGAGGGGCCGCACCACTTTGGGAGTACATGACATGGGTCTGGGCAACATCGGCCTTCCGGGCATCATCCTGATTGCAATCGTCGTTCTGGTCCTGTTTGGCCGCGGCAAGATCTCGTCGCTGATGGGCGAAGTCGGCAAAGGCATCACCGCCTTCAAGAAAGGCGTGAACGACAGCACCAAAGAGCTGGAGGAGGAGGCGGCGGCTGAGGCCAAGGACGTCACCCCCGAGGCCGAGACCGACAAAGACAAGGCCTAAGCGATGCTGGAACTCGGCTGGGCCGAGCTGCTGGTCATCGGGATCGTGGCGCTGATTGTTGTCGGCCCCAAGGATCTGCCGGGCCTGTTCCGCAACGTGGGCAAGTTCGTGGGCAAGGCCAAGGGCATGGCGCGCGAATTCTCCCGCGCGATGAACGAGGCCGCCGACGAAAGCGGCGTGCGCGACATCTCCAAGGGGCTGAACGCCGCCGCCAATCCGCTCAAGACAGCGGCGCAGGGCGTGCGCGACACAACGACCAAGTTTCTTGATGACGTCGACCCCGAGAGCGAGACCGGCAAGCTGGCCGCCAAGCGCGCCGAGGACAGCGCCAAGATCAAGGCCGCGCAGGCCCGATCCGCCGCTGACCGCAAGATGAAAGAGGCCGAAGCCGCCCGCGCCGCAGCCGAAGCCGCCGAGGCCGAGCTGGCCGCCACCAAGGCGCCCAAGTCAGACGCCCCCACCAAGGACGGATAACCTTATGACAGGCACGGACGAGATCGAAGACAGCTCGGCCCCGCTGATCGAGCATCTGGCCGAGCTGCGCACCCGCCTGATCCGCTCGGTCGTGGCGTTGCTGATCGGGATCAGCATCTGCTTTATCCCGATCCAGGGCGAGTTCATCGCCGAGCATATCCTCAAGTTCCTTGTGGCCCCCATCGCCGATACGCTGCGCGCGCTGGGCGATCCGAACCCAACGCTGCAGTTCACCGCGCCGCAGGAATACCTCTTTACGCTGTTCCGCATCTCGATGGTGTTCGGCTTTGCGCTGGCCTTCCCGGTAATCGCGCACCAGATGTGGCGCTTTGTGGCTCCGGGCCTCTACCGGTCTGAAAAGTCTGCGTTTTTGCCCTTCATCATCGCCTCGCCGGTGATGTTCCTTTTGGGCGCCAGCTTTGCGCATCTGGTGGTGACACCGCTGGCGATGAACTTCTTTCTGGGCTTTGCCGATGCGGCGTCGATCTTTGCCAGCATCCTTGGCGGCGGCCCCGATGTGCCCGCAGATGCCACAGTTGCTCCGGCTGGGGACGAGCTGCGCATCACGTTCTTCGGCAAGGTGAACGAAAGCCTCGGGATCACGCTGGTCTTCATCATGGCGTTCGGCCTCTGCTTCCAGCTGCCGGTCCTTCTGACCCTTATGGGCAAGGCGGGCCTTGTCAGCGCCGAGGGGCTGGGCAGCGTCCGCAAATACGCGATGGTCGCGATCCTTGTCCTTGCCGCGCTGGTCACGCCGCCCGATGTGGTGACGCAGCTGATCCTCTTCACTGTGGTCTATGGCCTTTACGAAGTGTCGATCTTCCTCGTGCGCCGGGTCGAGAAAAGCCGCGATCAGCGCCTGCGCGAAGACGGCCTGATGGATGACGAAGACGAGGACGAAAGTGCCCACTGACGCGCAAGCGCTGACCCGGATCGCCGAGGCTCTGGAGCGGGTCAGCCCGCCGCCGGGCGCGGCCCCCGATTTCAGCGCGTCTGCCTATGTCTGGCACGTCTCGCCCGACCGGCTGGAACCTGTTCCTGCGGTCAACCGCGTGCCTTTGGATCTGCTGATCGGCATCGACCGTGCCCGCGACACGCTGATGCAGAACACGGCGCAATTCGCGCGCGGCCTGCCGGCCAACAACGCGCTCCTCTGGGGCGCGCGGGGCATGGGAAAATCGAGCCTTGTCAAAGCGGTACACGGTGCCTTGGAAGCGGATCATCCTGCGCTCAAGCTGGTCGAGCTGCAGCGTGAGGACCTGCCTTCGGTCGGCCGCCTGCTGAACATCCTGCGCGCCAGCGACCACCGCTTTGTACTCTACTGCGATGACCTCAGCTTCAGCCACGACGACCAGCACTACAAATCGCTGAAAGCGGTGCTCGATGGCGGGATCGAAGGGCGGCCCGACAACGTCGTCTTCTACGCCACCTCCAACCGCCGCCACCTGATGCCCCGCGACATGATCGAAAACGAGCGTGGCTCGGCCATCAACCCTTCCGAGGCGGTCGAGGAAAAGGTCTCGCTCTCCGATCGCTTTGGTCTCTGGCTCGGCTTCCACCCTTGCGATCAGGATGCCTACCTGTCGATGATCC
>JAHDCH010000165.1 GCA_020629995.1 Pseudaestuariivita sp.
GCGCGGCCCGATCTGGTGGCGGAGTTTGCGGCGAAGGTGGCCGAGCGGTGGGACTTGCCCGCGCTGTCAGACGCGATCCGCGCCAGCCAGCAAGAGCGGCTCACCGTACGCGCGGCAGTGGCGCAAGGCATCCCGCCGCGGTGGAACCACGGAGAGACGATGGGCGAAGAGGTCCGCTGGTATCGCGGGCAGGGCAGTTACAACGACTGGGCCTTTGCCCATACTCCGGACCCGCAGGGCCGCGATTAGCCGCGTTTGCCGTAGTAGAGGCCGACCACATGCTCGGCCTCGGCAAAGAAGAGCCAGCGCGCGCAGGCGACACCCACAAGGTGGCTGAGCACGGCGACCAGAGCAACCAGATGCACAACGGTGCCCGATGCGCCCGCTGTCAGGAACAGCAGCACCACGGGCACCACGACCATCAGCGCCATCGCGATCACCCGCAGCTTTTGCGCATGCTTGCGGCCCACGACAAACACCATCTCATCGAGCAGGTAGTTGCCGCCGGTATGGGGTGCTTCGAACTGGCGCACGGTGCCGCCGGGCAGCATTGTCGCGGTCTCGAGCGTATGGCCCCGCTTGCGGAACCGCGTATCGCCCGAGGCCCAGGCGGCCAGCTGCACGCCGCCCGCGATGACCAGCAGCACCAGTGCAGGCCAGACCTGCCCGGCCAGCAGGGCACCGCCCGCCAGCGACAGGGCGAGGAACAGCGCCGAGGTCAGCCAGTGGTTCCAGCGCGGGATCGTCTTGAGCTGGGCATAGATCATCGAGGTGGTGAACACCGTCAGCAGAGACAGCGCCGCGCCCAGCCAGCCCAGCGGCTGCCACGAGGCACCAAAGAACACCGCACCCAGCGCATACAATCCCATGATGACCAAAGCGGCGACCGAACAGATCGCCTCGCGGCTCAGCCACGAGGTGCGCCATTGCGTGAACGCCTTGGGCGCGTTCTTGGGGTTGCCAAGGTGGAAGGTCGAGGCAAGCAGCCCGCCCACCGCCAGAGCATAGGCGATCAGGTAGAAAAAGAACGCGACCCAGCCGGTGACGGCAGGCATCCCGAGGCCCAGAAAGGCCAGAAGCCCAAAGCCGAGGCCCGACAGGGTGGTGAAGATGATAACAGAGGGTGCGGGATGCATCAGATCTTCTCCAATACGCGGTCAAGCCAGCCTGCGAGGCCTTTGCTTTCCTCGGCCACGGGCGCGAGGAAGGGCGAGAGGACGTCAATCTCGTCCAGCACGTCCTTGGGGCGCGGGGGCAGGTATTTGTTGACCGGTTTGGTGCCCAGCTCGGGCATCAGGTCAACGCCTTCGCGTTCGATCACCAGCTGGCTGACGGCCGAGCCCGGATCGCCCAGATCGCCAAAGTGGCGCGCACCGGCGGGGCATGTGCGCACGCAGGCGGGCTCGCGGTCTTCCTCGGGCAAGTTTTCGTTGTAGATGCGGTCAACGCAGAGGGTGCATTTCTTCATCACGCCCGCGGCCTTGTCGAGCTCGCGCGCGCCGTAGGGGCAGGCCCAGGCGCACAGGCCGCAGCCGATGCAATCGTCCTCGTTCACCAGAACGATACCATCCTCGACCCGCTTGTAGCTGGCGCCGGTGGGGCAGACGGTGACGCAGGGCGCGTCCTCGCAATGCAGGCAGGATTTGGGGAAATGCACGGTCTGGGCCGCGCCGGTGTCGGGTTGCACCTCGTAGGCGTGCACCCGGTTGAGGAAGGTGCCCTTGGGCGCCGCGCCATAGGCCGATTGGTCGGACAGGGGCGCGCCGTAGTTTTCGGTGTTCCAGCCTTTGCAGGCCACCACGCAGGCATGGCAGCCCACGCAGGTGTCTAGATCGATCACAAGGCCGAGTTTCTTGGCCGTGGTTTCCGGCAAAGCGGTCATAGGACACCTCCGAGGGGTAGGGTCATCAGGGCGGTCTCGGTTCCGCGCGACATGGCGCGGACGAGGTACAGCACAAAGCTGCCGAAGGTGATCGCCACGAAAAGCGCGATCAGCAAAAGCGTGCGGCGGGGCGTCATGCGCATACCTCCGCCGCCGGGCGTTCAGAATTTTCCTGCGGAAATTCTGGCCAAAATTTCTCTGCGAAAATTTTGGTCATTCGCCCACCTTCCAGCGCAGCTCATCGGGGCCTTGGGGCACGGGCGAACCCTGAGCGGGATAGGCCGGCAGCGTTTCGGCAGGGACCGAGGTCTTTTCGATGTTCACCCGCAGGTCAAACCAGGCCGCCTGTCCCGTGATCGGGTCCGAGTTGGACCAGCGCAGGCCATCGCCGCGCGGAGGCAGCAGCTCGTGGATCAGGTGGTTCAGCAGGAATCCTTCCTGCGTTTCGGGCGATTTTTCATCCAGCGCCCAAGCGCCCTTGCGCTTGCCGATCGCGTTCCACGTCCAGATCGTGTTCTCATTGAGCGCGGCGTGATGCGCGACAGGCACGGTGATCTTGCCATGGGCCGAGGTGACCAGCGCCCAGTCACCTTCCTTGAACCCGTGCTGCTCCCACAGCTTGGTCGGCAGGTACAAAGGATTGCGGCCATGGATCTGGCGCAGCCACGCGTTCTGGCTGCCCCACGAATGGTACATCGCCATGGGGCGCTGGGTCAGGGCGTGGATCGGATAGCGCACCGGGTCGACATGCCCATCCTCCAGAGGAGGGTACCAGATGGGCAGGGGGTCCAGAGTGCGCCTGATCCTCTCGCGCAGGTGGTCGGGTGGTTGGCGTTCGCCATGCCCTTCGGCGGCCAGCTGGAATTTGCGCATCGGCTCGGAATAGAGCTGAAAGATATAGGGCTGCGGGCTGTCAAAGATACCGAGGTCCACGGCCCAGTCCTGATAGGCGGTGTTCCAGGGTTTGTAATAGGCGGCCTCGTCCGGGATATGTTCGACCATGAACCCGCCGTTGGCGATGTAATTGTCCAGCTGCGAGGCATTGGGCGCGCCGCGTCCGTTCTGCAGACCGTTTTCGCCCATACGCCACCCGGCAAGGGGGCCGATGCCCGGCTTGCGTTCGTGGTTGACGATGTAGTCGGCGTAGTCCTGATACTTGGCGCTGCCGTCGTCATTGGTAAAGCCGGGCAGGCCCATCTTGTTGGCCAGCTGCACCAGCACCGTCTGGAACCCGCGCACATCGCGGTCAGGCTCGATCACCGGCCAGCGGATCGCATCCGCCGCGCCGTCCGCCTCGCAGATCGGGCGGTCGAGCAGAGAGATGCAGTCGTGCCGTTCCAGATAGGTCGTGTCGGGCAGGACCAGATCGGCATAGGCCACCATTTCCGACGAATAGGCGTCGGAATAGATGATGTTGGGGATCACATATTCGCCGTCTTCATCCTTGTCCGTCAGCATCTGCATGACGCCCGACGTGTTCATGGACGAGTTCCACGACATGTTGGCCATGTACATGAACAGCGTGTCGATCTTGTAGGGATCGCCCGCATGCGCGTTCGAGATCACCATGTGCATCAGCCCGTGGGCCGACATCGGGTTGTCCCAGGTAAAGGCCTTGTCGATCCGCGCGGGCGAGCCATCGCCGCGCAGCGCCAGGTCTTCGGGCCCGCGCACAAAGCCCAGGTGCGGGCCGTCCAGCGGGGTGTCGGGCGTGACCTTGGCGTGGGGCGCCGGGTGCGCCTCGACCGGTTTGGGATAGGGCGGTTTGAAGCGGAAACCGCCGGGCACTTCGACGGTTCCAAGGATGATCTGCAGCACATGCAGCGCGCGGCAGGTCTGGAACCCGTTCGAATGGGCGCTGATGCCGCGCATGGCGTGCATCGATACCGGGCGGCCGATCATCTTTTCGTGGCGCTCGCCGCGGAAGTCGGTCCAGGGCGTGTCCAGTTCGATCGCCTCGTCAAAGGCGACGCGGGCCAGTTCATAGGCGATGCGGCGGATCTTGTCGGCCTTGACGCCACAGCGTTCGGCCACGGCCTCGGGCGCGTGCGAGGGATCAAGATAGCGTTCGGCCATCTTCACGAACACGGTGCCATGGGTGATGCCACGCACGCGGTGCTTGCCGTTCAGGTCGGGGCGCACGCCCTTTTGGTCGAACGGGGCCGTCTTGCCCGTGGTGCGGTCGATGACCAGAGGTTTGCCGTCCTCATCGCGCAGGAACAGGCCATATTCGGGCGACTTTTCGTCGTTGTTCAGCAGGACCGGCGCGTTGGTGTAGCGCGCGAGGTAGTCCAGATCGATCTTGCCGGCCTTCATCAGCTCGTGGATCAGCGCCATGATGAACAGGCCATCGGTGCCGGGGGTGATGCCGACCCAATCGTCGGCCACGGCGTTGTAGCCTGAGCGGATCGGGTTCACGCCGATCACGCGGGCGCCGCGGGCCTTGATCTTGCCGATGCCCATCTTGATCGGGTTGCTGTCGTGGTCTTCGGCGACGCCGAACAGCATGAACAGTTTGGTGTGGTCCCAGTCGGGCTGACCAAACTCCCAGAAGGCGCCGCCCATGGTATAGATGCCGCCCGCCGCCATGTTGACCGAGCAGAACCCGCCATGCGCCGCGTAATTCGGCGTGCCAAAGTTCTGCGCCCAGAACGAGGTAAAGCTCTGCGACTGGTCCCGCCCGGTGAAGAACGCGAGCTTGGACGGGTCATTGCGGCGGATCATCAGCAGCCGGTCGGCGGCGATGTCGAGCGCCTCTTCCCAGGTGATTTCCTTGAACTTGCCTTCGCCGCGTTCGCCCACGCGTTTCAGGGGCGCGCGCAGGCGCGAAGGGGCGTTGACCTGCATGATCCCCGCGCTGCCCTTGGCGCACAGGACGCCCTTGTTGACCGGGTGGTCGCGGTTGCCTTCGATATACGCGACTTTTCCGTCCTTCATGTGCACGTTGATGCCGCAGCGGCAGGCGCACATGTAGCAGGTGGTTTTGCGGATCTCGTCCGACACCTTGGGGGAGAGGTTCAGCTTGGGCTGGTTCATGTCAGGTCTCTCCGGCTGTTGTGGTGTATCTGTTGTGTATCAATTGAGGGCGGCTTGCCAAGCGTCACATCAGGCTGCGCGCCAGCGACAGCGCGGCGAGGCCAATCAGCAAGGTCAGGCAGACGGGTTTGTAGTAACGCTCCCACCGCGGCGTGAAGGCCAGCGCCCCTAGGCCCACACCGATCAGGCAGGGCAGGATCAGGGCAATACCGCGCGCGGTGGAGGTGGCGTTCATCGTGCCCCACCACAGGTGACTGGCAAGGGATGTCGACGCGCCAAGCAGCAGGAACAGCACCAGCGTGGCGCGCATCACGCGCGGCTCGCGGTCCTGCGCCAGCACGTACAGCGCCACAACCATGCCGCCGACGCCCGCGAGGCCCGTCGCTATGCCGGCCACGAGCCCCGCGATCAGCGTGCCCGAGGGCGAGGCAAAAACCCCAAGCCGCACCTTGCGCAGTTGCAGCGCGGCCAGCGCGATCAGAACCACCAGCGCGACGGTCCGCGACAAGGCCGGGTCCAGCACGGTAGTGGCCCCGAGGCCCACAAACATGCCCAGGAACGAACCCGCCGCCAGCGTCAGCGCGACCCGTTTGTCGGCATCCTGCCAACCGCCGCGCAGCATCACCAGAGAGGCCGAAATCTCGAGCCACCAGAGCACCGGGATCAGCTCGACCGGTGGCAGGATCAGCACGGCGAGCGCCATGGCAAAGGCCGACAGGGCAAAACCGGTGAACCCCCGCACCACACCGGCAAGGAACATCACCCCGGCGAGGAGCGCAAAATGCGTTGGTGTCAGGGACAGTGCGCTCCACGGGTCAGCCATCCTGCGCCGCGGCCTGAAGGGCCGTCACGGCGATCATGTTGACGATGTCTTCGGCGACGCATCCACGGCTGAGATCGTTGGCAGGCCGGGACAGGCCCTGCAACACAGGGCCGATGGCTTCGCATCCACCGATCCGCTGGGCGATCTTGTAGCCGATGTTGCCGGCATCCAGATCAGGGAAGACAAACACGTTTGCCTGCCCTGCGACGTCCGAACCGGGCGCCTTGGACGCGGCGACCGAAGGCGTGAACGCGGCATCGAATTGCAATTCGCCATCCGCGGCAAGATCGGGGCGGGCGGCTTGAAGGGTGGCAAGCGCGGTGCTGACCTTGCCGACGCGGGCGTGTCGCGCGCTGCCTTTGGTCGAGAATGACAGCATGGCGATGCGCGCGGCCTCGCCCGTCAGGGCGGTCCAGGATCCGGCGGCCTGCGCGGCGATGGCGGCCAGCTCGTC
>JAHDCH010000166.1:0-2297 GCA_020629995.1 Pseudaestuariivita sp.
CGCACGCGCTATACCCCGCCCGACGGCACGCCCGAGCTCAAGGCCGCCATCGCCGCCAAGTTCCAGCGCGACAACGGGCTGACCTATGATCCCAAAACCCAGGTCAGCGTCGGATCGGGCGGCAAGCAGATCCTGTTCAACGCGCTCAAGGCGACGCTGAACGCGGGCGACGAGGTGGTGATCCCCGCGCCCTACTGGGTCAGCTATCCCGACATGGTGCTGCTGGCGGGGGGCGAGCCGGTGATCGCCCAGACGTCGGTCCAGACCAGCTACAAACTGACCGCCGATCAGCTTGAGGCCGCGATCACGCCCAAGACCAAGTGGTTCATCTTCAACTCGCCCTCGAACCCCACGGGCGCGGGCTACAGCTGGGACGAGCTGAAAGAGCTGACCGATGTGCTGCTGCGCCACCCTCATGTGTGGATCCTGTCGGACGATATGTACGAACACCTCGCGTTCGGCGATTTCGAATTCTGCACGCCTGCGCAGGTGGAACCGCAGCTGTACGACCGCACGCTGACCACCAATGGCGTCAGCAAGGCCTATGCCATGACCGGCTGGCGCATCGGGTATGCGGGCGGACCGGCGCATCTGATCAAGGCGATGAAATCGGTGCAGTCGCAGACGACATCGAACCCCTGTTCGATCAGCCAGTCCGCGGCGGTCGAGGCGCTGAATGGCACGCAGGATTTCCTTGGGCCCAATGCGCGCATGTTCGAGGGCCGGCGCGACAGCGTGGTGGCCGCCCTGAACGCCTGCCCCGGAATTTCATGCCCGGTGCCCGATGGCGCATTCTACGTCTACCCGTCCATCGCGGGCTGCATCGGCAAGACCAGCGCAGGCGGCGCGGCGATCACGGATGACGAAGCCTTTGTCACCGCGCTGCTGGAGGAAACCGGCGTTGCCGTCGTGCATGGCGCGGCGTTTGGCACCTCGCCCGCATTCCGCATCAGCTATGCTGCGTCGGACGCGGACCTGACCGAAGCCTGCGCGCGCATCCGCGCTTTTTGCGACGGTCTGGCCTGACGCTTTTTCCTTGGCATCGGCGGGTCTGACGTGGCAGCGTTCCGCCGATTTCAGGGAGGCATTTGATGGGCGATCTGTGGGAGTGGATGCGCGAGACCGAAGTGCTCGTGTACCTTGCCGGGCTGACTTATGTGGCTGGCTACATCGTCATCAACCAGGTGGTGCTGCGTCTGTGGATCATGGCGGGCACGATATTCTACCTGCTGTACTACTTTACCGCCTCGGACGAGCCGCTTTGGGGCGCGATCTACATGTCGCTGGCGATCGCGGCGTCCAATCTCTTTGGCCTCGCATCGCTCTTCTGGCAACGCTCGCGCCTGGCAGTGCCACGCGCGCACAAGGATGTCTATGACGCGCATTTCGGCCACGTCCCGCCTGGCGATTTCCGCACCATCATGGCGCATGCGACCCGCTATGTGACCTCGGACCAGGAAACGCTTGTTCGTCACGGAGAGCCTGCGGAACGGGTGGTGTTCCTGTTGGCCGGTCATGCGGTTGTCGACAAAGAGGGTGAACGGTTTCACATGCCGGCCGGTTGGTTCTTTGGCGAAGTGTCCTACGTGCTGGGCCAGCCAGCTGCCGCGACCGCCACCGTCCCCGCCGGGACCGAGCTGATCTCGTGGCCCGTTGCGGACCTGCACCGGATGGCTCGCCGCCCGCGCCTGCGGCTGGCGTTCGAAGCCGCGGTGTCGCGCGATGTGGCACGCAAGGTTTCGGTGGCCGTGGCCCCGGCGCGCCTGCGCGTGCCAACACCGCCGGCGGCACCAGACTTTGACCTGCGCGGCAACAACGCATAGAAGCGACAAAACCGCGTTTCTGGCGAGCATCCCGATGGCCGAGCTTCCCGAGTATTATTTTCGTGTGCGTGACAACGGCGCCTTTGTCTTTCGGGTTGATACCGAAAACCGGCAACGCCGGATCGAGCTGGACCAGATCGCCGTCGTCAACATCCGCAACGGCGAGATCAAACCCCAGGGCGATCGCGACCTGACACCCGAGGACGAGGCCGAGATCACGCGCTGGATGCAAGAGCGCAAACGCCTGCTGGCCCTGCGCGACATCGACGACATCCACCGCGCCGTCGATTACCTGAACACCACAACGCATTGGGCACAATCCAAGGCCTCGCCGGACCAGCTTGAAGAGGTCACCGATGCCCTGCTGCTGGCCATGCACGACCTACGCACGGTTCTGGTGCGCAAAAAGGCCGACCGCCTGACCAAGGGCTAGGCGCTAACCAACCCCGTCAAGCCGCGCGATCTCGCCCCGCT
>JAHDCH010000166.1:2397-6158 GCA_020629995.1 Pseudaestuariivita sp.
ATGGCGGCTGGTGGCGAAAAGTGTGGAGGCCCGCCATATGGCATCGGCGCGGGCATGCACGCGGGTATTCTTGGCGGTCTCAAGGTCCAGGGTGGCAACAAAGACGAGGCCTTCGTCCCTGACACGGGCGGCACTAGCATTGCTCAGCCGCCAGACGGTCAAGGCACAGGCCGACCACAGCGCCGAGTGGCTCACCCTCATCAAGCGCCGCGTCACGGTCAGGCCTTCGGGCAGCAATGGCTCGGCCCGCGGCGCAATCGCCCAGACGCGGTCCTTCAAGGGGATGAAAACCTGTTCGCGGCTCAGCCAGAGCCAGATTGCGCCCGCACACAGCGCGATGAAAACGGCCCACCGCAGAGCTTTCACGTTCGGCCCGCTTCAAAGATCACGCGCCCATACCGTCGCCACAGCAGGAGCGCCGCCGCTGACAGACCGAGCACAAGACCGGCCCAAACGCCCACCGCGCCCCAGCCGACGACGAAGCCAAACAGATACGAGGCCGGCGCACCAATCACCCAATAGCTGATCGCGGCCAGAACCATGGGTTGTTGCGTGTCCTGCATCCCGCGCAGCACGCCCAGCGCAATCACCTGCGCCCCGTCGGCCAGCTGGAACAGCCCCGCCATCGCCATCAGCGCCACGCCCAGCGCGATGATTGCAGCACGGTTCGGCTCGTCGGGATCAAGGAACAGCGACAGGATCGGTTCGGGAAAGACCACGAACATCACGATCGTCATCAGGGCCACGGCGACCGACAAAGCCGCCACCGTGCGCGCGCCGCGCTGCAGATGCGGCAGGTCACCCCGGCCATAGGCATTGCCCGCCCGCACCGTCGCAGCGTTCGACAGGCCAAGGTGGATCATGAACGTCGCGCTGGCGACCTGCAGGGCAATGCCATGGGCGGCCAGGGGCACCTCGCCCAGCCAGCCGACCATCACCGCCGACGTCGCGAACAGCCCCGTCTCGGCAAGGTTGGTGCCCCCGATGGGCAGGCCCAGCCGAAAGACGCGGCCAAAGGCTTCGGGATCAGGCTTCCACAGGCGCTGGAACAGGGCATGCTCAGGCAGCACCCAGGCCGCATACAGCGCCACCGTAATCGCCGTCAGCACCGCAGTGATCAGCGAGGCGACGCCCGCGCCCACGATCCCCAGCGCGGGCGCGCCCCAATTGCCAAAGATGAAGGCCCAGTTCAGCAGGCCGTTCACCACCGCCCCGCCGACCGACAGCCACAGCACGATCTGCGTGCGTTCCAGCGCGCTGAGATAGCTTTTCATCACCATGATGATCATGTGCGGCACGATGGCAAAGCCCATCACCCGCAGATAGCTCTGGCCCAATGCGGCCAGCTCGGGCTCTTGCCCCAGCGCGCGCAGGATCGGCCCCGAGAACCAAAAGAGCGGCAGGCAGGCCAGCGCGAACAGCACCGACAGCCAGAGCCCCATGCGCGTCACCCGGCGCACCTGCACCTCGTCCCCCTGCGCATGGGCCGAGGCCACCATCGGCACCACCGCCCAGGCAAAGCCCGAGCCCACGATGAACAGCACGAAAAAGAACGACCCGGCCAGCACCTGCGCCGCCAGGGCCGACACGTCGTACCACCCCAGCATGATCGTATCGATCAGCTGCACGGCAAATTGCGCCAGATGCCCGCCAACCAAAGGCAGGCCCAGCACCAGCACCGCGCGGGTGTGCTGTGGGTAGGTCATCGTGTGTTGCATGGCCTTGGCTTACGCCCGGCGTGCAGCCGTGGCAATGGCCCTTGCCCCCGTGGTGCGCCTTTGGCACCAAGGCGCCATGACAGCGCCCCGCTTTTTCGGCTTTGGCAGCCTCGTGAACACCCGCACCCACGCCTATCCCGGCGCCACACCCGCCACCTTGCACGGGTGGGAACGCGTCTGGGTTCAGGAGGGCGCGCGCGGCGTGACTTTCCTCAGCGCGCGGCCCGCGCCGGGGCGGGCCATTGATGGTCTGGTCTGCGAGGTGCCCGGCGGCGACTGGGCGGCGCTGGACGCACGCGAAGCGGGGTATGACCGCCGCGACATCACCGCCGAACTGGGCCTGCCGGGGCCTGTCGCGCTGTACTGGACGCCCGCTCTTGCACCCGCGGCCGATCCCGCGCGTCCGATCCTGCTCAGCTATCTCGATGTTGTCGTGCAGGGGTTCGAAGCGCGCTTTGGCACCTCCGGTGTCGCGCGGTTTTTCGACACGACCACCGGGTGGAATGTTCCGCTGCTGGATGACCGCACCGCGCCGCGCTATCCGCGCGCTCAACGGCTGGAGCCGACCACAAGCGCGCTGACCGATGGTCATGTGGCGCGGCTGGGGCTGACCGTCACGCGCTGATGCGCCTCGCCCGATCCTGGGGCATCAGACACAGACCCTCAGCAGCGGGTTTCGGGTCATATGCCGAAACCTGCCACAAGCCGGGTTTGCGGCACTTGGCGGGGCGCATCAGTGCTGGCGGGTGTGAAACAGGGACAGATTGCGCGCCTGCCGCTGAAAGGGCTGCGGCCCGTCATGGCCCGGCTCGGCCGCGATCACCCGCAGCGCCAGCCACAAGGCGGCCCCGCCGAACAGCACGCCTCCGGCCGCCTGCCCGATCAGCACGCCCGGCGCACCGAACAGCGCCGCGCCCAGCATCACGAACGGAATGGTGCCCAGCGTGTGACGGCCCCAGTTGAGCCACGTGGAATAATAGGGGTGCTGGAGGTTGTTGAAGGCCGCGTTCGACACGAACAGCGCTCCGTTAAAGAAAAAGGCAAGCGCGAGTGGGCCGCAGAACAGGAACAGCAGCCGGCGCGCCTCGGCGTCTGCTTCGAACAGCGCCGCGATGGGTTCGCGCAGCACGTAAAGGATGCCGGTCACGCCCAGCACCACGACGGCTGTGAACAAAAGCGCATCCCGAAACGTCTCGCGGACGCGGTCCGTCAGGCCCGCGCCGGCGTTCTGGCCGATGATCGGGCCAACCGCGCCGGACAGCGCGAACAGCACGCCAAAGGCCACAGGGGTCAGGCGCCCCACGATGGCCATGCCGGCCACGGCGCTTTCTCCGTACTCGGCCATGGCGCGGGTGACATAGGCCTGCCCAACCGGCGTGGCCAGCTGCGTCAGGATCGCGGGCAGAGCGATCGCGACAACCGGTCGGATATCGCGCATCAGCGGGCCGGCCCGGACCGGGGCAAGCCCGTCATAGACACGGATCACCGGAACAAGGGACATGACCGCAATGGCGATCCGCGCCGCGACCGAAGCCATTGCCGCCCCGTTCAGCCCAAGTCCCAGCCCAAAAATCAGCAAGGGATCCAGCGCCGCGTTGACGACGCCGCCAACGATGGTCGCCATCATGGCCCTGCGCGCGTCGCCGTGGGCCCGAAGGATCGCGCCACCCACCATGGCCGCCATCAGAATGGGCAGCGACGGGACGATGATGGCAAGATAGCGCACGGCCATAACCTCGGTCTCGCCCGAGGCGCCTAGCAATCGCACTAGTGGAGCAAGGTTCAGCCAAACGGCCAGCGCAAATCCCGCCCCCACGATCGCGCCGTAGATCAGCGCATTCGTGGCTTTGGTGCGGGCCCCGTCCTCGTCGCCTGCGCCCAGCGCGCGCGCCACCAGCGCGCCTGCCGCGATGGCCATGCCGATGGCAAAGGAGGTGGTAAAGAACAGGATTGCCCCTGCATATCCGACGGCTGCCGCCAGCGCCGGTTGGCCCAGCATGCCGATAAAGATCATGTCGATGAAATCGACCGCAAAGATCGCCA
>JAHDCH010000167.1 GCA_020629995.1 Pseudaestuariivita sp.
CATGGACGTGGAATGGCGCATCACGCCGGGCTTGACCGGCTATCCCGAGGCTGTGGCCGAGATGGAGACGCGGGCAGCCGCCATCGCGGCGGGCACCGCGCCCGAGCTGGTCTGGCTGGTCGAACACCCGCCGCTGTATACCGCAGGCACGTCGGCACGGGCCGAAGATCTGACCGATCCCGACAGATTTCCGGTGTATGAGGCGGCGCGCGGCGGGCAATATACGTATCATGGGCCGGGTCAGCGAGTGGTTTACACGATGCTGAATGTTGGCGCGCGCGGGCGCGACGTGCGCTGTTTCGTGCGGCAGCTCGAGCACTGGGTGATAGTCACGCTGGACAGGTTCAACATCGCCGGCGAAATCAGGCCGGGCCGCGTTGGCGTCTGGGTGCCGCGCCCGGAAAAGCCCGGTCTGCCGGACGGAACCCCGCGCGAAGACAAGGTGGCCGCAATCGGCATCCGCCTGCGCAAATGGGTCAGCTTTCACGGACTGTCGATCAACGTCGAACCGGACCTGAGCCATTTCGGCGGGATCGTCCCTTGCGGCATCACCGGACATGGCGTCACGTCACTGGTCGATCTGGGGCTTCCCGTGACGATGGCGGATGTGGACGTGGCCTTGCGCCAGACATTCGACGATGTGTTTGCCGCTCCGGCCACCTGCGATGCGCCAGCCGCTGATCCTGTCAGCGATTGAGGCGCAGGGGCGGCTCGGCAAAGACATGGGCGGTGATCGTGTCGCGGGTCATACCGCGCGCGGCCAGCTGATCATCGCTGAGCAGGCGCAGCGCCTCGATCCGCGCGGTGCGCGCGCGCAGCCGTGTTTGCGCAGGCGTCTCCAGCTGACGTTCGATCCAGTGCAACGCGCGATGCAGCGCGCCCAGGACAACGGAACGCTCTGACGTGAACGGGGTGTTGCTTGTCATCATGGTCATGGCATCTCCTCCCTTTCAGAGCAGTAGCATTTGATGTCTTAACGATAGGCTAAGCGCGGCGGTTCCCTAGGTCAGGTTTTCCCAACTTAGCGTGAGGCACCGTGATCGGGCCGTGCGCGCCCCGAACCGCCCCCCTGCGGCAAAGTCGTACATTGCAGCATGCATCTGCACACAGTAGAAGGCCGAATATACCTGAGGGGCGCAGTGCGACTCGCCCCCTGTCGCCAGAAACGAGGGAGTGCCAAATGGCAGACGCCGCCATTCACGGACACGAGCACGAGGATCAGCGAGGGTTCTTTACCCGCTGGTTCATGTCCACAAACCACAAAGATATCGGGATCCTGTACCTGATCGTGTCGGCCCTGATGGGCTTTGTCTCGGTCGCGTTCACGGTCTACATGCGCCTCGAGCTGATGGAGCCGGGCGTGCAATACATGTGCATGGAAGGCTTTGCCGCCGATCCCTGTACGCCAAATGGCCACATCTGGAATGTGATGATCACCGGTCACGGCATCCTGATGATGTTCTTTGTCGTGATTCCGGCCCTGTTCGGCGGGTTCGGCAATTATTTCATGCCGCTCCAGATCGGTGCGCCGGACATGGCGTTTCCGCGGATGAACAACCTGTCGTTCTGGCTCTATGTCGCAGGCTCGACGCTGGCGGTCTGCTCGGTCTTTGCGCCGGGTGGCAACGATCAGGCCGGATCGGGCGTCGGCTGGGTCCTGTACCCGCCGCTGTCGACGAACGAAGGCGGCATGTCGATGGATCTGGCGATCTTTGCGGTGCACGTCTCGGGCGCCTCGTCGATCCTGGGTGCGATCAACATGATCACCACGTTCCTGAACATGCGCGCACCGGGCATGACCCTGTTCAAGGTTCCGCTGTTCTCATGGTCGATCTTTGTGACCGCCTGGCTCATCCTGCTCGCCTTGCCCGTTCTGGCCGGCGCGATCACGATGCTGCTGACCGACCGCAACTTTGGCACGACGTTCTTTGACCCGGCTGGCGGTGGGGACCCGATCCTGTACCAGCACATCCTGTGGTTCTTTGGTCACCCCGAAGTGTACATCATCATCCTGCCCGGCTTTGGCATCATCAGCCACGTGATCGCGACCTTCTCGCGCAAGCCCGTGTTTGGCTATCTGCCGATGGTCTGGGCGATCATCGCGATCGGCGCTCTGGGCTTTGTCGTCTGGGCGCACCACATGTACACGGTGGGCATGTCGCTGACGCAGCAGTCGTACTTCATGCTGGCCACCATGGTCATCGCGGTGCCGACGGGTGTTAAAGTGTTCAGCTGGATCGCCACCATGTGGGGCGGGTCGGTCGAGTTCAAAACGCCGATGCTCTGGGCTCTGGGCTTTCTGTTCCTGTTCACCCTGGGCGGCGTGACCGGCATCGTCCTGTCGCAGGCCGGCATCGACCGCGTCTATCACGACACCTACTACGTCGTGGCGCACTTCCACTACGTGATGTCCCTGGGTGCGGTGTTCGCGATCTTTGCGGGGATCTACTTCTACTTCCCCAAGATGACCGGCCGCATGTATTCGGAATTCTGGGGCAAGCTGCACTTCTGGTCGATGTTCCTCGGGGCCAACCTGACCTTCTTCCCCCAGCACTTCCTGGGCCGTCAGGGCATGCCGCGCCGCTACATCGACTATCCCGAGCAGTTCGCTCTGTGGAACTATGTGTCGAGCTGGGGTGCGTTCATCTCGTTCGCGTCGTTCGTGATGTTCTTTGGCATCATGGCCTATGCGCTGGTGTACGGGCGCCGCGTGACCGAGGCGAACCCGTGGAACGAATATGCCGACACGCTTGAGTGGACGCTGCCGTCGCCCCCGCCCGAACACACGTTCGAAATCCTGCCCAAGCAGGAAGACTGGGACAAAGGCCGCGCGCACTAAGCCTCACGCGCCTTTCGAAAGATCCAAAGCGGCCCTCCGAAGCCTCGGGGGGCCGTTTTGCATTTCCGAGGTCCTGCGGCAGATGGCCTCTTTTGCCCATCAAGCGAGAGGTTTATCCTGCGCCCATGCCGTACCAATGGTCAGATAACGCCGACTCGGGCGGGGGCACGCAGCGCCTGACGCTTTGGCCCCACCGGTCGCTGCCGCGCGCTGGGTTTGCGGCGGTCATCCTTGGATGTTTCACCGCGATCACTTTGCCGCTCTACGGGCTTTTGGGCACCGTCTTGTTGTGGGGTATGCTGCCGTTTGTGCTGATGGCCGTGGCCGCGCTGTGGTGGGGGCTCGAGGCAAGCTACAAATCCGGCGACATCGAGGAAAACCTGGTGCTTGCCCCGACCGATTTGCACCTTGTGCGCCGCAATCCCGGCGGAGACACGCAGGAATGGCACTGCAACGCCTACTGGGCGCGGGCCACGCTGCACGCCAAGGGCGGGCCAGTTCCCAATTATGTCACCCTGTCCGGCAATGGGCGCGAGGTCGAGATCGGTGCCTTTCTGTCCGAGGACGAGCGCAAGGCGCTGTATGACGATCTCAGCCGCAGGCTGGCCGGGCGCATGGCCCCGTGACCATGGCGCAGAACTCGCAAGCCCCCGCGCCGTCCAAATGGCACCGCCGGATCATGTCTGCCGCACCCTTTGTGGCATCACGGCTGGTTACGCCAACAGCGTCAGAGCGTGCCGCCCTGGCCTTGCGCGCTGCTGCCCCTGCCATGCGCCCCGCGACCGAGGTGGTGTTCCTGCTGCCGCTTGTCGGCCGCCACCACGTCAGCGACTGGAGCGCCGTCTCAGCGCGGCTGAACGCCACTCTGGACAGCTTTGTGGCGCAGGTGGACGGGCGCTGGCGGGCGGTGATCTGCGGGCAGGATGCGCCCGAGCACCTGCCCGACGATCCCCGTATCAGCTTCCTGCCCTTTGCCACGCCGGTCGATGGCAATGACAAATGGGCCAAGCTGGCCGAACTGACGCGGCCTGGCGCGCCGCATCTTGCAGGTCCGTGTTACGCGATGACCTTTGACGCCGACGACATCGCGCATCCTCTGCTTGTGGGCGAGATGGTGCAAACCGCCGCGCCGGGCGGGTATCTGGTCGAGCGTGGCTATGTGTGGAACGCGGGCACCGGTGAGGTCGGCGCAGCGCGTCCGCAATCCCTGGCCGAGCCGGGCGCCAAGGCCTTCTGGAAACTGTGCGGATCCTGCGCCGCGCTGCGCATTGATCCCGGCACCGGCCCCGAAGGCCCGGCCCTATTGGCCGCGATGAGCGCGCACGAGCACCGTATGTTCCCGTATCTCGCGCGGCTGGCAGGTCAGGCGCTGACGCCCCTGAACGAGGCGTCGGTGCTGTATGTGCTGAACCACGGCGAGAACTTTGGCGCGCGGCGCGGGCGCATCAGCTTCAAGGCGCGCTATGTCTCGCGCTTTCCGGTGCCAGCGTCGCAAATGCCTGCGTTGCGGGCGGCTTTTCCGCCAATCGCAGCACCTCGGGTCAGCCCGACAGGCGCGCCTTGATCATCGGGCCCACCGCGCCAAAGTCCATCTGACCGGTGTACTTGCCCTTCAGCACGCCCATCACGCGGCCCATGTCGCGGATCGAGCTTGCGCCCACCTCTTCAAGCGCTTCGGTGATCGCGGCTTCGGTTTCGGCCTCGTCCAGCTGTTTGGGCAGGAATTCCTCGACCACGGTGATCTCGGACAATTCCTGCTCGGCCAGGTCCAGGCGTCCGCCCTCTTCATAGGCGCGCGCGCTTTCCTGGCGCTGTTTGACCATCTTGCCCAGAATGGCAAGCACGTCGCCCTCGCCGACGCCGTCATCGTTGCCTTCGGCGCGGGCCGCGATGTCGCGGTCCTTGATCGCAGCCATGATCAGGCGCAGCGTGCCAAGGCGGCCCGCGTCCTTGTCCTTCATCGCCTGTTTCAGCGCCTTGTTCAGCCTTGTCCGCAGATCGCTCATCGGTCATCCCCTACCGGCGTGTGTGAGGCGGCCTGTCTAACGGCGCGTCTGCCACAAGACAAGCGCTGCGCGCCCTTGACGCCCCGGCGTGGCTTCCGTATCCCACCGCCAATTTGCCAGCACATCCCAGCTTCGGAGCCGATCATGCCGCATCGCACGCCCCGCCCCACCGCCTGCCTCGCCCTGGCAGACGGCACGTTGTTCTACGGTCAGGGGTTCGGTGCCACCGGCATGCGCACGGCCGAGCTGTGTTTCAACACCGCCATGACCGGCTATCAGGAGATCATGACCGATCCCTCGTACGCCGGGCAGATCGTCACCTTTACCTTCCCGCATATCGGCAATGTCGGCGTGAACCCCGACGATGATGAAACCGGCGATCCGGTGGCCGAGGGCATGGTCGTCAAATGGTCCCCGACCGAGCCATCCAACTGGCGCGCAGCCGAGGACCTGTCAGGCTGGCTTGCCCGGCGCGGCCGGGTCGCCATCGGAGGGATCGACACGCGCCGCCTCACGCGGGCGATCCGTCAGGCCGGCGCTCCGCACGTGGCCTTGGCGCATGATCCCGAAGGCACGTTCGATGCCGAGGCGCTGGTGGCCGCCGCCCGCGCCTTCCCCGGCCTTGAAGGGCTGGACCTGGCTAAGGACGTGACCTGCACCCAAAGCTATGCGTGGAACGAAACCCGCTGGGCCTGGCCGGATGGGTTTGGCACGCAAACTGAGGCAAAGCACAAGGTGGTCGCCGTCGATTTCGGCGCCAAGCGCAACATCCTGCGTTGCCTCGCCTCGGCGGGCTGCGACGTCACCGTCCTGCCCGCCACCGCCACCGCCCAAGAGGTTCTGGCCCACAATCCCGACGGCGTGTTCCTGTCGAACGGTCCGGGCGATCCGGCGGCGACCGGCGCCTATGCAGTGCCGATGATCCAGGGCGTTCTGGAGAAAGACCTTCCGGTTTTCGGCATCTGCCTTGGTCACCAGATGCTCGCTCTCGCGCTGGGGGGCAAGACGGTCAAGATGAACCACGGCCACCACGGCGCGAACCACCCGGTCAAGGATCTCGAGACCGGCAAGGTCGAGATCACGTCAATGAACCACGGTTTTGCGGTCGATGCCCAATCACTGCCCGGCGGCGTGATTGAAACGCACCGCTCGCTGTTTGACGGGTCGAATTGCGGGATCCGCATGGAAGGCCGCCCGGTCTTTTCCGTGCAGCACCACCCCGAGGCAAGCCCCGGCCCGCAGGACAGTTTTTACCTTTTCGAAAGGTTTGCGGCCTCCATGGCCGGCTGAGC
>JAHDCH010000168.1 GCA_020629995.1 Pseudaestuariivita sp.
GATGAACAACAAGGTCGTCTACAACCTGCACTATGCCTTCTACAACATGGGCTTTACGGTGCTGCGCTTCAACTTCCGCGGCGTCGGCCGCAGCCAGGGCGAATACGACCAGGGCGTGGGCGAGCTCAGGGATGCCGCCTCGGCGCTCGATTACCTGCAATCGATGAACAACAATTCCAAGCATTGCTGGGTCGCAGGCTTTTCGTTCGGGGCCTGGATCGGGATGCAGCTGCTCATGCGCCGGCCCGAGATCACCGGCTTCATCTCGGTCTCGCCGCCCGCCAACATGTACGACTTTTCGTTCCTCGCGCCCTGCCCCTCTTCGGGCCTGATCATCAACGGCTCGGCCGACCGCGTTGCGCCTCCGTCCGATACCGTCAGCCTTGTGGGCAAGCTGCACGAACAAAAGGGCATCACGATCACCCATACCGAGATCGAGGGCGCCGACCACTTCTTCAAGGATCCGTATATGGACGACATGATCGGCAACGTGACCGATTACGTCAAACGCCGCCTGACGGAGACCACGCGATGAAAATGGCCGAAGAGCTGGCCGAACGCCTCGCGCGTGACGTCATCGCGGCCCAGAAAGAGCTTGGCGACGAACAGCTGGTCAACGAAGTGTCCAAACTGCTCGAAGCCTCCTCGACCACGATGCAGGAAGCCTTCCTCACGGCGGCCCGCGTCATCCTGTCCGAGGAACGCGCGCGTCAGTTCCTTGATCAAAAGATCGACGCCGCGCTCAAGGCCGCTCAGGCCGCCCAACAGGGCTGAACGCAAAAAGGGCGCAGCTGACGCCCGCCCTTTCGCACATCGTCAAGGTAGGATGGGTGCTAGCACCCATCCTACGTCGTTGCTCACAGATCGAACCGGTCGGCGTTCATCACCTTGGTCCAGGCCTTGGCGAAATCGGCCACGAACTTGTCGCCCGCATCCGCTGCGCCATAGACCTCGGCGATGGCGCGCAGTTGCGAATTCGAGCCGTAGACCAGATCAACGGACGTCGCTTCCCAGCGCGTCTCGCCGCTGGCGCGGTCGGTGCCTTCGAACCGGTCTTCGCCGGTCTCTTTCCACGCCGTGCCCATGTCCAGCAGGTTGACAAACACATCCTGCGTCAGGGCGCCGGGGCGGTCCGTCAGAACGCCCAGCGACGTGTTGCCCGCATTGGCGCCCATCGCGCGCATCCCGCCGAACAGCACCGTCATCTCGGGCGCGGTAAGGCCCAGCAGCTGCGCCCGGTCGACCATCAGCTCTGCTTGCGGACGCGGATCACCCGGGGTGGCAAAGTTGCGGAACGCATCAGCTTCGGGCTCGAGCGGCTCAAAGCTCTCGGCATCGGTGTCTGCATCGCTCGCATCGGTGCGCCCGGGCTGGAACGGCAAGGTCAGATCATGCCCACCCGCCTTGGCTGCCGCCTCGACACCGACATTGCCGGCCAGCACGATCAAATCGGCCAGCGACACTTTCTTGGCATCGGTGTCAAAGCCCGCCTTCACGCCCTCCAGCGCTGCCAGCACCGTTGACAGCTCGGCCGGATCGTTGGCCGCCCAGTCCTTTTGCGGAGCCAGACGCACCCGCGCGCCATTGGCACCGCCCCGGCGGTCCGATTGGCGATAGGTCGAGGCCGAGGCCCAGGCCGCCTTGACCAGCGCTGCCACAGGCAGGCCCGTCTCGGTGATCGCCTCTTTCAGCTTGGCGACGTCCGCCTCGCTTGCCAGCTCGTGATCCACCGCCGGAACCGGGTCCTGCCAGATCATCGGCTCGGCCGGTTTCAGGCTGCCAAGACCAAGCTCGTGCGGGCCCATGTCGCGGTGGGTCAGCTTGTACCACGCCTTGGCAAAGGCTTCGGCGAACTCTTCGGGGTTCTGGTGATACCGGCGCGAGATCTTCTCGTAAGCCGGGTCCATGCGCATCGCCATGTCGGCGGTGGTCATCATGATCGTCGCCTTGCCCGCGCCATCGGCGGTGGGGGCGTGGTCATCGTCTTTCAGACCTTTGGGGTGCCACTGGTGCGCGCCTGCGGGCGACTTGTCCAGCTCCCACTCATAGCCGAAAAGAACGTCGAAATAGGACATGTCCCAGGTCGTGGGCGTGGGCGTCCAGGCGCCTTCGATCCCGCTGGTGATCGCGTCGATCCCCTTGCCGGACTTGTGCGTCGACATCCAGCCAAAGCCCTGATCGACCAGCGCGCCGCCTTCGGGCTCGGGGCCCACCAGAGCCGCATCGCCTGCGCCATGCGCCTTGCCAAAGGTGTGGCCACCCGCAACCAGCGCGACGGTTTCCTCGTCATTCATCGCCATCCGGCCAAAGGTCTCGCGGATGTCGACCGCCGACAGCAGCGGATCGGGGTTGCTGTTGGGGCCTTCGGGGTTGACGTAGATCAGACCCATCTGCACCGCAGCCAGCGGGTTCGCGAGATCGCGCTCGCCGCTGTAGCGCTCATCGGCCAGCCAGGTGGTCTCGGGGCCCCAGTAGATGTCTTCCTCGGGCTCGAACACGTCCTCGCGGCCACCGGAAAAGCCCCAGGTCTTGAAGCCCATCGTCTCGAGCGCGACGTTGCCGGTCAGGATCATCAGGTCGGCCCAGCTGAGCGCCGCGCCGTACTTGGCCTTGATCGGCCACAGCAGACGGCGCGCCTTGTCGAGGTTGCCGTTGTCGGGCCAGGAATTCAGCGGCGCAAACCGCTGCGTGCCCGAACGTGCGCCACCCCGGCCATCATAGGTCCGGTAGGTGCCGGCCGAGTGCCACGCCATGCGGATGAAGAACGGGCCGTAATGGCCGTAATCCGCTGGCCACCAGTCCTGGCTGTCGGTCATCAGCGCCTTGAGGTCTTCGACCACCGCATCCAGATCCAACCCCTTGAACGCCTCGGCATAGTTGAAGGCCGCGCCGAACGGATCCGCCTCGGGCGTGTTCTGGTGCAGCACCTTGATGTTCAGCTGATTGGGCCACCATGCCTGGTTGGCCGTGCTACCGCTGTTGCGGGTCGCGCCGTGAAAAACCGGGCATTTGCCGCCGCCGTCTACCGGAGATCCGTCCATGTCTCGCTCCTGTCGCTGGATGATGTGACCGGGGGCGATTCTGCCCCCTTCGCGGCACGGTGTATCAGTGATCTGGAATAAGTCTAAGTTGTATTTTCTGATATGTTCGATAAGAAATACTGACCATGAACCTGACCCTGAAACAGCTGCGCTATTTCGAGGCGCTGGCCCGCGCCGGGCACTTTGGCCGGGCGGCGGATGTCTGCGCAATCTCGCAGCCAGCACTGTCGATGCAGATTAAGGAGCTTGAGCACGCCCTTGGCACATCCCTGTTCGAACGCGGCCCGCGCGAGGTGCGCCTGACCCCGTTTGGCGAAGCCTTTGCCCCACGCGCCCGCGACATCCTGCGCGCGGTGGATGACCTGTCCGACATGGCGCGCGCGGCGGCTGACCCTTCAGCGGGCCGATTGCGCCTTGGGGTGATCCCCACGGTTGCGCCTTACCTGCTCCCGGCCCTGATCCCTGCGCTGGCGGCGTCGCATCCCGGGCTTGACCTGCACATCCGCGAAACCGTGACGCCGCGCCTGATGGACGATTTGCGCGATGGCCGGATCGACACCGCGATCCTTGCCTTGCCGCTGGGCGAGCCGTCTTTTGCCGAAATCCCGCTGGTGCAAGAGCCGTTTCTTCTGGTGCGCCCCAAGTCGGCCGCACCGCAGCCGGTTCCCGCCGTCGAAGACCTGGCCGGCGCACGCCTGCTTTTGCTGGAGGAAGGGCATTGCTTTCGCGATCAGGCTCTCGCGATCTGCAACCTGTCGCCGGGGGCACCCCGGGACGGGCTGGACGGGTCGTCGCTTTCGACGCTTGTGCAAATGGTCGGCGCGGGCATCGGCGTGACACTGATCCCCGCCATGGCAGCCCGGGTCGAAACCCGGTCTGCCGCCGTGACCTGCGCCCGGTTCCCCGCCCCCGAGCCGGAACGCACGCTGGGCATGGTCTGGCGCCGCACCACCCCTCTCGAGCCGCAATTGCGCGGCATCGCCGAAGCGGTGCGAGACGCGCTCAGGACGCTTGCAGCCCCAGATCCATAAGCTGTTTGATCGCGTCGGTGCCCGTGCCCGCCACAAGGCGGCCCAGTTCCTGATCTCCGCGCAGCACGATCAGCGTCGACCGGCGCGGGATCGCGCGGGACGTGGCAACCTCGTGACGGCGGTACGCGTCCCAGTCGACGCGCACGAACACCATCGCCGCGTCATAGGCGGGGTTTTCAGCCCGAAGCGCGCCAATCACGCGCTCTTGCCGCGCGCAGGTCGAACACCAATCGGCGGCAAAGTCGACAAAGACGGTCTTGCCCTCTTTCAGCGCCGCCTCGATCAGGCCGGGCGTGTAATCCACCGTTTCAGCAGCGCTCAGCGCACCGGGCAGCGCCGCGGCAGCGGCAGCGGCCAGGGTCATCAGTGTGGCACGACGTGTCAGCATGAAATTCTCCGATCTGGGATGGGTCAAAAGGCGATCGACAGATCCTGGAACCAATACGGCAAAACGCGCACGGCCCAGGCCTCGATCACATGGTGAAGTTTGAACAACAGCGCCAGCCCGACAGCGATGAAGGTGACGCCCAGAATGGGTTTGGACCGTTCCGCCAGACCGCGCAGGCTTTGTGCCCGGCTGCGGATCGCCTCGCGCGCGCCCAGCCCCAGACCAAGGATGATGGTCGACACGCCCAGCGCAAAGGCGGCCATGATCAGCGTGACATAGCCCAGGTTCTGCCCCTGGCTGGCCAACGCGATGGCCCCGCCCAGGGTCGGCCCGATACAGGGCGACCACACCGCGCCCAGCAGAAGGCCGCCAATGAACTGCCCGCGCAACCCGCCTGCATCGACACGCGTCAGTGTGCCGTCCGCGCCGGCCGCCACGCCCGCCGTCGCCATCTCGAACCGGCGCGACAGGGCCGGCACCAGCAGCACCGTGCCAAAGACGATCATCAGCACCGCGCCAACCTGCGCAAGGCCCTCTTGCGTCAGGCCCACGCCCGCGCCAAAGGCCGTCACCAGAACGCCGAATGCGACAAAAGACAGGCTCATCCCGGCGGCAAGCGCGACGGGCCCTAGCCGGTCGGCATTCAATGCGCTGACCAGGACGATGGGCAGCACCGGCAAAACGCACGGGTTGATCAGCGTCAGCACGCCCGCAAGATAGGCAAACACAAATTCCATGGCCGCTTACGTGTCGCGTCCGCAATCAAAGATCAAGCGTGCGGCCCCCACACCCGATCACAAACCTGTCAGCACATCGCCATCACGGGGCGATGGCCAAAAACCATGCATCAATGGCCAATTTTGTGTAGGCAGAATCGCGCAGCTCGCGCACCCTCGGGTCACTGATACCGCCAGTCCGAGGCCCCGATGACCGCACCGCCCCGCATTTCTCATGGCTACGATCCCGACCCTGCGCGCTCGCTCTCGCTGCGGGCCGAGGCGTACACGCGCGCCGAATGGTTTGCGGCCGACCAGCAGCACATCCTTGCGCGCAGCTGGCAGTGGGTCTGCCATATCGAAAAGCTGCGGGCACCCGGCGCCTACACCACGGTCACCATCGCCGGCCACCCTGTCGCGATTGTCCGCGGCACGGATGGCGTCTTGCGCGCCTTCTACAACGTCTGCAAACACCGCGCGCACGAGCTGCTGTCGGGCGATGGCGAGACCACGCGCATCATGTGCCCCTACCACGCCTGGGTTTACCGGCTGGACGGGCAACTGGCCCGCGCACCCCATACACAAAACCTTGCCGGGTTCGACCCTTCGGCCATTTGCCTCGACCAGGTGCCGGTCGAAGAGTTCTGCGGCTTTGTCTTCGTCAACCTAGATCCCTCCGCTGCGCCCCTGCGCGAGGTGTCCGGCGATCTGGAGACCGAGATCCGCCACTGGGCGCCCGACATCGCCGACCTGACCTTCGGCCACCGCCTGACCTATGACATCAAGTCCAACTGGAAGAACGTCGTCGACAATTTCCTCGAATGCTACCACTGCCCCACCGCGCACAAGGATTTCTGCGATCTTGTGGACATGGACACTTACAAGGTCACGACCCACGGCATCTATTCGTCGCACATGGCCGATGCGGGCCAGTCGGCCAACAGCGCCTATGACGT
>JAHDCH010000169.1 GCA_020629995.1 Pseudaestuariivita sp.
TGATCTGCGCCTGGCTGGTGGGCACTTCGGCCCAGCGCGTCTCTTGCGCGGCGGCAGGCAAGGTCAGGAACAGGCTCAGAAGACAGGAAATGAGGGCTCGCATAGCCCATGATATGCGGGCCGCGTCCTTCGATTGCAATGGCCGCTCTTGATGCCCCCGGGGGCGCCGCCCCGTTTGCCCGGCCAAGAGAAGGACACCTTGTGGCTGGACACCGCAGATGCCTCGCTGGGAAAAAGTCGACACCCCGGCACAGGCAGCAAGCTGTAGAAAGACCGCTTTGCAGGAAAATTGCCGACTGCCGCGATTTGAATGTTCAGGTCGGCAGGTCCGGGTCATTCCGGTGGAGTTATGCCCCAGCATCTCGATGTGCTGCGGTGCGCGATGCGCCAGACGGCCAACAGACGCCCCACGTGCTGCCCGTTTACCCGGTGGGTTCGATTACACCACGGACTGAAGACGCACTGGACGAGGCGGTCCAGGCAACCTGCAAGACCCTTGCATGAAAAAGGCCCCCGCGCGGGTCAGCGTGGGGGCCTTTGCGATTTGGGTCGTGCTGGGGCGACTTATTCGTCGTCGGCCAGCTCCTGTTCGGCGGCGACGCGGGCCTTGTCGGCTGCGCCTTTTGCGTCGACGTCGCGGTCGACAAATTCGATGATCGCCATGGGCGCCATGTCACCATAGCGGAAGCCCGCTTTCATGATGCGGATGTATCCGCCCTGACGCTCTGCGTAGCGGGGGCCAAGCACGTCGAACAGCTTGGTGACGTACTGGTCTTCTTTCAGCTGCGCTGCGGCCTGGCGGCGCGCGTGCAGGTCACCGCGTTTGCCAAGGGTGATCAGCTTTTCCACGATGGGGCGCAGTTCCTTGGCCTTGGGCAGGGTGGTTTTGATCTGCTCATGTTCGATGAGCGAGCCGGCCATGTTGGCCCACAGAGCCTTACGGTGTTCGTGGGTCCGGTTCAGGCGGCGGTATCCGCGAGCGTGACGCATTGTATCTCTCCAATTCAGGTGCCCTCTACGGGCGTTTTTGCTTTGTCTGGCCGGCGATGCGTGTCACCGGCTCTCCTTGGGGCGGATGCCCGGGGCAAGATGGGTGACGAGCACCCATCCTACGTTTGGTAGCGCGGGTAGGATGGGTGCTTGCACCCATCTCCCCTCAATCAGAACGAATCTTCGAACTTCTTGGCCAGGTCTTCGATATTGTCGGGCGGCCAATCTTCGACATCCATGCCAAGGTGCAGGCCCATGCCCGACAGCACTTCCTTGATCTCGTTCAAGGACTTGCGGCCAAAGTTCGGCGTGCGCAGCATCTCGGCTTCGGTCTTCTGGATCAGATCGCCGATGTAGACGATGTTGTCGTTCTTCAGGCAGTTCGCCGACCGGACCGACAGCTCCAGCTCGTCGACCTTCTTGAGAAGCAGCGGGTTGAATTCCAGCCCGTCGTCTTCCTGTGCGGCCGATGCGCTTTCGGGTTCGTCGAAGTTCACGAAGATCGACAGCTGGTCCTGCAGGATGCGCGCGGCAAAGGCCACGGCGTCGTCCGGCGTGATCGAGCCGTCGGTTTCGATCTTCATCGTCAGCTTGTCATAATCCAGCACCTGGCCCTCGCGGGTGGGCTGCACGTCATAGCTGACCTTTTTGACCGGCGAATAGATCGCGTCGATCGGGATCAGGCCGATGGGCGCATCTTCGGGCTTGTTCTTGTCCGCTGCGACATAGCCTTTGCCCGTGTCGACAGTCAGCTCCATGTACACATCCGCGCCTTCGTCGAGGTGGCAGATCACGTGCTCGCGGTTCAGAACGTCGATGCCCGCGCTGACGGCGATGTCGCCTGCGGTCACAACGCTGGGACCCTTGGCCTGAATGGTCACGCGCTTGGGGCCTTCGACCTCCATGCGCAGGGCAACGCCCTTGAGGTTCAGGATGATGTCGGTGACATCTTCGCGCACGCCGGCCACGGACGAAAATTCGTGCAGCACATTGTCGATCTGCACGCTGGTGATGGCCGCGCCCTGCAGGCTCGACAACAGAACGCGCCGCAGCGCGTTGCCCAGGGTCAGGCCAAAGCCCCGCTCGAGCGGTTCAGCCATGACCGTTGCCTGACGCATCGGGTCGTTGCCCGGTTTCACGTCCAGCTGTGTCGGCTTGATCAGCTCGGCCCAGTTTTTATGGATCATCTTGTACCCTCCATTCCTGCGTCGCGCCGGGATCCAAGGCGTTCCGCTCCCGAGGTAGAAAAGATCAGGCGCGCCCCACGCGGGACGCGCCGAAAAGAGTGCTTAGACGCGGCGGCGCTTCGGCGGGCGGCAGCCGTTGTGCGCAATCGGCGTCACGTCACGGATCGACGTGATGTTGAAGCCAACAGCAGCCAGTGCGCGCAGCGCCGATTCGCGGCCCGAACCGGGGCCCTGCACTTCGACTTCCAGCGTCTTCACGCCGTGTTCCTGTGCTTTCTTGCCAGCATCCTCGGCTGCGATCTGGGCAGCGTAGGGCGTCGACTTGCGCGACCCCTTGAAGCCCATCGTGCCGGCCGACGACCATGCGATCGCGTTGCCCTGCACATCCGAGATGAGGATTTTGGTGTTGTTGAAGGACGAGTTCACATGCGCAACGCCAGCTGCGATGTTCTTGGAGACCTTCTTCTTACCGCGACGAGTATCACGTGCCATAACGAACGCCCTCCCTTACTTCTTCTTGCCGGCGATGGGTTTCGCCGGGCCTTTGCGGGTGCGCGCGTTGGTGTGCGTGCGCTGGCCGCGAACGGGAAGGTTGCGGCGGTGGCGCAGGCCACGGTAGCAGCCCAGGTCCATCAGGCGTTTGATGTTCATCTGCACTTCGCGGCGCAGGTCGCCTTCGACGGTGTAGTTCGCGTCGATATGTTCACGAATTTGCAGGACTTCTGCGTCAGACAATTCGTTGACGCGGCGGGTCGACTCGATGCCAACGGCCTCGCAAATTGCCTTTGCCGAGGTGTGGCCGATGCCGGTGATGTATGTCAGCGCGATAGGCACACGCTTGCCAGTGGGGATATTGACCCCGGAGATACGAGCCAAAGCTTCGTTCCTTTCGTTGCGAGCCCGTCACGCCAGGCCCTTTTTTCACAACCAAAGCCCGAGGCGGTTCAGCGCTTCGGGCTTCACGATGTCTAGGTGATCCGCACCGCCCTCGCGAATGGGCGACACAATCGATTCTCGTTAGAGATACGGGCAGATAGGGCCTCGGGCGCGGTGCGTCAAGGGGTCACTGGCCTTCCCCGCCCGGGCGCAGCGCATCGGTCAGAAAATCTCCGATCACAGCCTTCATTTCGGCGTGGATCTCGGCCCGCGGCTTGGCTCCTGTATCTGCACAAATATTCTCTTCGCCCACGACGCCAATGACGATCCAGCCCAGCGTCGCACATTCCGCCAGAAAGCTGAAATGATCGTGCGGCCCGTCCACCGCATAATACCGCGCACCCGCCACGCGATCGGCCACGGGCCTCGCGCTTACCGCAAGCGGCACGTTCGGCCCACCAAGGTTGATCGCAAGCAGCGGATGGTCCGCGCCCGCCTCATCGCCAAGCGCGGGAACCTGCGCGGGATCGACCAGAACCGTCACGCCAATACGCGGGTCGCTCATATCCTGCTGGTACATCTCTGCGTCAGCCTGGGCGTGATCGACCCCGGCCTTGGCCGTCCAGCTGCAATCGGCCTGCTCGGGGTTCTCGGCGCAGTAGGTGAGAAACCTGTCCTTGTCGAAGCGGAAGCCCGACAAACCCATCGCCGTCGCCCCGCCCAGCGAAAAGCCAACCACCGCCACCCGCTTCATATCCGCGCTGGCGCCGAGCGTCTCGGTCACATGAGTCAGCGCGGCGGTCACATCCATGGCCGGGTCCGGCACATTCAGCAGTTGCGCCGGATCGCTGTCGCCCGAGGTCGCCCCCGGGTGATTGGCCCCGACAACGATCATCCCCCGGCGCGCCAGCTCTGCCGCGATCCAGCTGAGGCGCGGTGCGTTCCCGCCTGACCCATGGATCAGCGCCACCACCGGATGCGCGCCCGGTGCCAAGGCCGCATCGCGCAGCACATGCTCGCCAAAGAACAAACCGTTTTGTCCGACAAGTTCCGGCATGCCGCCCGGCTGCGGCGGATACCAGATGTGCAGCGGCAAGGGCACGTCCCGGTGCGGCACATCAATCTGCGCCTCGGCGTAGCCGGGCACGATATCGGGCACAGGTCGTTCATAGGTATCAAGCTGCGTTGCAACCAGCAGCAGCACACCCACAAAGGCGGCCACACCAATACATCCGATCAAAATACGTCGCATAAATTGCTCCACCGCCGGTTGCAAAAAAGGGGCTGCGGCATCTGCCGTCAACCCCTTCTTCCCGATGCGCGGTGGCGCGATCGTGGATCAGTGTTTCGCGACCCACTTGTCGACTTCTTGCTCGGCCTCATCTTTGGCCTTGCCGTACTTTTCCTGCACGAGACCCACGAGCTTGTCGCGGTTGCCTGCGGCCTGGTCGACCTCATCGTCGGTGAGCTTGCCCCACTGGGCCTGCACGTCACCTTTGAGCTGTTTCCACTGGCCTTGGATCTGGTCCCAATTCATCTTGCGTCTCCTTCGAGGTTGCTTGCAGACACAACCCCTCAGGCGCACAGATGTTCCGAGCTTTAGCCGAGGATCGCGGCGATCTCGGATTTGACCTCGTCGATCGTCCCCAGCCCGTCGACCGATTTCAGATCGCCCTTGGCATAGTAATAGCCGATCAGCGGCGAGGTCTTTTTGTAATATTCCATCAGCCGGGTCTTCATGCTTTCGGCATTGTCGTCGGCGCGCGGCGTCTTGCCTGCTGCGACAGCCTCGGCTGCGCGGTTCACAACCCGTTCGACCAGCACGTCGTCATTGACCCGCATCTCGATCACGGCATCAAGGCCCTGCCCCACATCCGCCAGCAGGTCCGCCAGCGCGTCGGCCTGCGCCAGTGTGCGCGGGAACCCGTCAAAGATGAAACCGCCGCCCGAGGGGCCTTGCAGCTTTTCGCGGATCAGGCCGATGACGATCTCGTCCGTGACCAGTTCGCCCGCATCCATGATCGCGGCAACCTTCAGGCCCATTTCCGTGCCCGACGTGCGTGCCTCGCGCAGCATGTCGCCGGTACTCAGCTGGATCATGTCGCGCCCGTCCACCAGGATTTGCGCCTGCGTGCCTTTGCCGGCGCCCGGTGGCCCCAGAAGAATGATGTTCATGGTTGTCCCCCCTTGGACGCGGCCGCCGCCTTTACCGGCGTGTCGGCGCGCGTTTGCCACCTTTCTTGCGCGCGCCGCCACGGCCGCGCAATTGCGATTTCTGGATCAACCCTTCGTACTGGTGCGCCAGAAGATGGCTTTGAACCTGCTGGATCGTGTCCATCGCCACCGACACCACGATCAGGACGGACGTGCCGCCAAAATAGAACGGGATCGCCAGCTGGCCGCGCAGGATCTCGGGCAACAGACACACCGCCGCGAGGTAGGCCGAGCCCAGCACCAGGATGCGGTTCACGACGTACTCAAGATACTCGGCCGTCTTCTTGCCGGGGCGGATGCCGGGCACAAAGCCGTTCTGGTTCTTGAGGTTGTCGGCCACGTCGTCGGGTTTGAACGACACGTTGAACGTATAGAAATACGCAAAGAACACGATCATCAGCGCAAAGAACAGCAGGTACAGCGGCTGACCGGGGCCAAAATAGGCCAGGATCGTCGACATGATCGGCCCGGTCTGCGCGCCCGAGAAGGTGCTGATCGTCGTCGGCAACAGCAGCAGCGACGAGGCAAAAATCGCCGGGATCACGCCCGATGGGTTCACCTTGACCGGCAGGTGCGATTGCTGCGCCTCGGTCATCTTCATGCCGACCTGACGGCGCGGATACTGGATGGTGATCTTGCGCAACGAGCGTTCCATGAACACCACAAAGGCCATGACGGCGACAACCATCACGATCACACCGACGATCACCGCGGGGCTGATGGCGCCCGAACGGCCCGAGGCAAAGAACTGCGCCAGCGCGGCGGGCACTTCGGCGATGATGCCGACATAGATGATCAGCGAGATGCCGTTGCCGATGCCGCGTGCGGTGATCTGCTCACCCAGCCACATCAGGAACATG
>JAHDCH010000170.1 GCA_020629995.1 Pseudaestuariivita sp.
CCCGCTGGTTTGCCGAAGGGCCGCTGCAATTCATGCTCGATACAACGGCGAACCTTTTGTACGGCAAGCGCCGCTGGCCCAATTTCGAACAAATCCCATGGAGTGCGATCGCCGCATCGGCGGCGGTGCTGGGCTATTACCTTGGCGGGTGGAAGCTGGCCGCTCTGGCCGGGGGCACGTTCGCGTGGACCGCGCTGATCGGCCAATGGAAGATCGCGATGGAGACGATGTCGGTCCTGATGGTCGCGGCGCCGCTGGCGTTCGTGATCGGGTTGGGGCTGGGCATTGCCGCGTGGAAATACGCCTGGGTCGACCGCGCGATCAAGCCGATCCTGTCGGTGCTGCAGACGCTGCCGTTCTTTACCTATCTTTTGCCGGCGGTGATCTTTTTCAAGGTGGGGCCGACGGCGGGCGCGGTGGCGACGATCATCTACGCGATCCCGCCGATGATCCTGATGACAACGCTGGGGCTAAAAAAGGTGTCGCCCGAAGTGGTCGAGGCGGGCAAGATGTCGGGCTGTTCACGCTGGCAGATGCTGCGCCATGTCTACGTCCCCGCCGCGCGGACCGAGATTCTGGTGGGCGTGAACCAGGTGATCATGCTGTGCCTTGCGATGGTCGTCCTGACCGCGTTCATCGGGATGCCCGGTCTGGGCGCCAAGCTGCTGGCGATGATGGGAAGCTTTAAGCTGGGCAGGTCGTTCGAGATTGGCGTGACCATCGTGCTTTTGGCGGTGACGCTGGACCGGCTGTCGAAAGCCTGGGTTGTCAAATTGCCCGAGCATTTCGAAAAGGGCACGCCGTGGTGGCAGCGGCACAAGTACCTTGTGGTTGGTGTGATCGCCTTTGTCTTCTTCACCGTGCTGGGCCAGTTTGTCGAATGGTTTGCCGAGATCGGCCGCCGCCAGAGCTGGTCGCAGGGCAAGGAAATCGACGACGCGATCAAGGGGTTTCTGGCGATCGACTTCGTGCAGGCCGTGACCGGGCAAATCCGCTATGTGCTGAACGTGTGGATCCTGAACCCGTTCCGCGATTTCCTGCTGTCGATTCCGACCTTTGCCTTTATCCTGTTCATCGTCGCGGGCGCGCTGGCGCTGGGCGGAAAGCGCCCGGGGATCTATGCGGCGGTGTTCTTTGGCCTTGTGGCGCTGACGGGGTGGTGGGACCGGTCGGTCATCACGCTGTATTCGGTCATTTCGGCGGTGATCCTGGCGATGCTGATCGGCCTACCGATAGGCATTCTTGCGGCCCGGTCCGAAACCTGGTCACGCAGGGTGCTGCTGGTCTGCGACACGGCGCAGACCTTCCCCAGCTTTATCTACCTGATCCCGGCGATCATGCTTTTTGGCATCACGGCGACCTCGGTTGTCATGTCGATCCTGATCTTCGCCATGGTGCCGCTGGTGCGCTACACGGTCGAGGGGCTGCGCGGCGTGCCGCCCGAGATGACCGAGGCCGCCGACATGTCGGGCGCAACGCGGATGCAAAAGCTGTGGAACGTGCAGCTGCCACTGGCCCTGCCCACGATGGCGGTGGGCTTCAACCAGGCGATCATGTTCGCCTTTTTCATGGTCATCATCGCGGCCTTTATCGGGACGCAGGATCTGGGCCAGGAGCTGCAAAAGACGCTGGCGGGCACCGATCTGGGCAAGAACTTTGTCCTTGGCATCTGCGTGTCGCTGATGGCGCTGACCTTTGACATGGCGATCATGACCTGGGCCGAGCGCAAAAAACAGCAGCTGGGCCTGTAGCCGCCGCACACGCACGCGCCGGTTCGCCCCGTGAAACCAAAAGGCGCGGGGGCTTGATCTTGGGCGCGGGCCCCGTGATCGTTGCGCGGTCAACGGCAAGGGGGCGCCCATGGACCAGTCAAGTATCGACGCCTTGCGCGCACAGGACGTGGCTCTGTTCGGGCACCTGATTGACGGACGCGCGGTGCCCGCGTCGGACGGCAGGCAGCTGGAGGTCACGTCGCCCATAGACGGGCGGATCCTGACCCGGGTTGCCCGCGGCACGGCAGAGGACATGACCGCCGCCATTGCCGCCGCGCGCGCCGCCTTTGACGACGGGCGCTGGTCGGGCCAGCCGCCCGGCGCACGCAAGAAGGTGCTGATGCGCTGGGCCGATCTGATCGAGGCCAACGCGCTCGAGCTGGCGGTGCTGGGCGTGCGCGACAACGGGACCGAGATCGCCATGGCGCTGAAGGCCGAGCCGGGGTCCGCCGCAGCCACGATCCGCTATTATGCCGAGGCGCTGGACAAGGTGTATGGCGAAATCGCCCCGACGCCGCCGGGCATCCTTGGCCTGATCCACCGCGAGCCGGTGGGCGTGGTCGGCGCGATCATCCCGTGGAACTTTCCGCTGATGATTGGCGCGTGGAAGCTGGCCCCCGCGCTGGCCATGGGCAATTCGGTTGTCGTCAAACCGGCCGAGACGGCGTCGCTGTCGCTGTTGCGGATGTGCGAACTGGCGCTCGAGGCGGGCCTGCCGCCCGGTGTTCTGAACGCGGTCACGGGCGAGGGCGCCGTGGTGGGCGAGGCGCTGGGCCTGTCGATGGACGTGGATGTGCTGGCCTTTACCGGGTCGGGCGCGACGGGGCGGCGGCTGATGGAATATGCCGCGCGGTCGAACCTCAAGCGCGTCTATCTCGAGCTGGGCGGCAAGTCGCCCAACATCGTTTTTGCCGATGCGCCCGATCTGGACGAGGCGGCCAAGGTCACAGCCGCCGGTATCTTTCGCAACGCAGGGCAGGTTTGCGTCGCCGGATCGCGCCTGCTGGTCGAGGCATCGATCCACGACGCGTTTGTCGCAAAGGTGGCACAGGTGACCGAGGCGATGCGCGTCGGCGATCCGCTGCGCACCGACACCCAGATCGGCGCGGTCAATTCTGAAGCGCAGCTGAAGGCCAACCTGAGCTTTGTCGAGACGGCCCGCGCCGAGGGCGGCGAGGTGATCACCGGCGGCCGGCGCATCCTGCAAGAGACCGGAGGCACCTACATGGCACCCACCATCGTCACAGGCGTTGCGCCGGACGCGACACTGGCACAGCGCGAGGTCTTTGGCCCGGTTCTGGCCGTCACCAGCTTTGAAGATGAGGCCGAAGCGCTGCGCCTTGCCAATGGCACAGACTATGGCCTGGCTGGCGCGGCGTGGACGTCTGACCTGGGCCGCGCGCACAGGATGGTGCGGGGCGTGCGGACCGGCGTGATGCACATCAACACATACGGCGGGGCAGACGGCACCGTGCCGCTGGGCGGCGTGGGCCAATCCGGCAACGGGTCCGACAAATCGCTGCACGCGCTGGACAAGTACATCGACCTCAAGACAGCCTGGATCAAATTGTGAGGAGGCCGCGATGACCGACAAGACAATCCTGGTGATCGGCACCTATGACACCAAGGACGCCGAGCTGGGCTTTCTGGCCGAGGTGATCCGCGCCGAGGGCGGCGAGGTGGTGACCATGGACGTGTCCGTGCTGGGCGATCCATCGCAGCCGACCACGTGGTCCAAGCATGACGTGGCCGCCGAGGGCGGCGCAACGATCGAGGCGGCCATCAACAGCGGGGATGAGAACCACGCCATGCAGATCATGGCGCGCGGGGCGAGCCTGCTGGCCGCGCGGCTGCACGCCGAGGGCCGCTTTGACGGGATGATCGTGCTGGGCGGAACCATGGGCACCGATCTTGCGCTGGACGTGGCTGCGGCCCTGCCGCTGGGCGTGCCGAAATACATCGTGTCGACGGTGGCCTTTTCGCCGCTGATCCCGGCGGACCGGCTGGCGCCCGACACCCAGATGATCCTGTGGGCCGGCGGGCTCTACGGGCTGAATTCGGTCTGCAGGGCGTCGCTGAGCCAGGCGGCGGGCGCGGTGCTGGGCGCGGCGCGCGCGGTGCGGCCCCCGGACCGGGACCGCCCGCTGATCGGGATGATGTCGCTGGGCACATCGGCGCTGAAATACGTCGTCCCGCTGAAACCCGAGCTGGAGGCGCGCGGCTACGAGGTGGCCGTGTTCCACGCCACCGGCATGGGCGGGCGGGCGTTTGAAAGCCTGGCGGCGCAGGGCGCCTTTGCCTGCGTGATGGATTTCTGCACGCAGGAGCTGGGCAACCATATCCACGGATCGAGCATTTCCGCCGGGCCGGGACGTCTGACCGGAGCGGGCCTGAACGGCACGCCGCAGATCGTGGCGCCGGGGTGCTATGATCTGGTGGACGTGGTCGGCTGGCACCCGCTGGACACAAAATGGGCGCAACACATGACCCATGCGCACAACCGGCTTTTGTCGTCGGTCGTGCTGCAGGCCGACGAAATCCGCGAAGTCGCCCGCGCTCATGCGCGCCAACTGGCCCAGGCCACCGGTCCGGTTGCGCTCATCCTGCCGGACAAGGGCCTGGGCGAATGGGACCGCGAGGGCGCAGACCTGCACAACCCCGAAGGCCTTGCGGCCTTTCTGGATGAGGTCGAAGCGACCTTGCCGGCGAATGTCACGGCGCACCGCATCGGCTGTCACATCAACGACGCGGCCTTTGCGCAAAAGGCGCTTGAGATCCTGGATGGATGGCGCGCCGACGGAACGGTCCGGGCCTAGGGCGCACCCGGGTCAAGCCGTGCCAGAAGGTCCAGCAAGGTGTCAAAGTCGGCATCGCCCAGTGCGGCGCGAAAACCGGCCGCGATACGCGCGGCCTGAGGTGCATTGGCGTCGATCAGGCGCTGTCCCTTGGAAGTGATCGCGATGAACTGACGCCGCCGGTCGGCATCGCCTTGCGTCTGGGTGATCAGCCCCTTGCCGCGCAGGGTGGCGGCGATCCGGGTCAGCGACGGCAGCAAAAGGCTGGCCCGTTCGGCCAGCGATTTGGCATCAAGCTGGCCATGTTCGGCCAGCACCCGCAGCACCCGCCACTGCTGTTCGGTCAGACCGGTTTCGGCCAGCATCTCTCGGATCGGGGCCATGACACCTTCGCGCGCGCGGATCAGCGCGATGGGCAGCGAACGGTCGGTGGGCGGCAGGCTTTGGGTCATGTGTTGACAGTAGAGCACAGGTATACTTAACATCGCAACCATTAACATGTTAAGGAATGGCAGTGCCGCACTTTCACATCGACTATTCGGCCAACCTCGAGGAGGTGATCGACATGGCCGCCCTGTGCGAGGCGATCCGCGCCGAGGCGGCGGGGATCGAGACTTTTCCCGTGGCGGGCATCCGCGTAAGGGCGATCCGCGCTGATCACGTGGCGATGGCGGATGGCGCGGCACAGCATGGCTATATCGACCTGTCGATCCGCCTGCGCGAGGGGCGCAGCAAAGAGGTGAAGCGGGACGCGGTGGAGCGGGTCTTTGCCCGGCTGCGCGCCTTTGTGGCCCCGGCGATGCAGACCCGTCCCATCGCCCTGTCGGCCGAGATCCGGGACATCGACGCGGCCCTGTCGCCCAAGTTCGGCAATATCAGGGACCATCTGGAGGACAGCGCATGAGCGCTTTGCAAGACAACCTGACCAAGCTGGATCAGCATCTGGAGCGGTTTCGCGCGAGCGGTATCGCGCACCGGATCGCCGGGCAGGATGTGCCCGGAGAGAATGGCACGTTTCAGAGCCTGTCGCCCGTCGATGAAAGCGTGATCTGCGACGTGGCCCATGGCGCGGCGGGCGATATCGACGCCGCTGCCACCGCCGCGCACGACGCCTTCGCCGCATGGCGAGACTTGCCCGCCAAGGAGCGCCGCGCGCTCATGATTCGCATCGCCGAAGGGATCGAGGCCCGCGCCGAAGAGATTGCCCTGTGCGAATGCTGGGACACGGGGCAGGCCTACAAGTTCATGTCCAAGGCGGCGCTGCGCGGGGCCGAGAACTTTCGCTACTTCGCCGATCAGGTGGTGCAGGCGCGTGATGGCCAGCACCTCAAATCGCCCACGCTGATGAACATCACGACCCGCGTGCCCATCGGCCCGGTGGGGGTGATCACGCCGTGGAACACGCCTTTCATGCTGTCGACGTGGAAGATCGCCCCGGCGCTGGCGGCGGGCTGCACGGTGGTGCACAAACCCGCCGAAGCCTCGCCGCTGACCGCACGCCTGCTGGTCGAGATCGCCGAAGAGG
>JAHDCH010000171.1:0-2109 GCA_020629995.1 Pseudaestuariivita sp.
TCGTGTTCCTGTACAAGCCGATGTACGGCCTGCAGATCGCGTTCAAGGATTATTCGATCTTTCGCGGCGTGGCGAACAGCCCATGGGTGGGGTTCGAACATTTCCAGGTCCTGTTCGGCAACGACCAGTTCGTCCGCGCCGTCTGGAACACCATCACCATCAGCGCCCTGAACCTACTGTTCGGCTTTCCCGCGCCGATCATCCTGGCGCTCATGTTCAACGAAATCCTGCATGCGACGTACAAAAAGACAGCGCAGACAATCGTCTACCTGCCACACTTTATCTCGTCCGTGATCATCGCGGGGATCGTCATCACCGCCTTTGCACCTACGGGCGGCATCGTGAACATCGTGCTGGGCTGGTTCGGGATCGACGCGATCTATTTCCTGACGCGCCCCGAATGGTTCCGCCCGATCTTTGTCGGAACGGGCATCTGGCAAGAGGCGGGGTTCGGCTCAATCGTCTTTCTGGCGGCCATCGCGGGCGTGAACCCGTCGCTGTACGAAAGCGCTGTCGTGGATGGCGCGAACCGCTGGCAGATGATGTGGAAGATCACCATTCCGTCGATCCTGCCCACCATCCTGATCATGCTGATCATCCGGATCGGCAACATCATGGAGGTGTCGTTCGAGCTGGTGATCCTGCTCTATCAACCCGCCACCTACGAGACGGCGGATGTCGTGAACACCTGGATTTACCGGCAGGGCCTGCAATCGGGTCAGTACGACCTGGCCGCCGCCGCGGGCCTGTTCAACGCCGTGGTCGCCTTTGTCCTGGTGATGACCGCCAATTCCCTGTCGCGCCGCTTCTCGCGCACGTCGCTGTGGTGAGGAGGGACCTGCCATGATGAACTGGAATCTGTATTCGCGCGGGGACAAGGTCTTTGCCATCGCGGTGTCTGTGATGGTGGGCATGTTCACCGTCGCCACGCTGTATCCCTTCATCTACATCGCCGCGGTGTCGTTCTCGTCCGGGTTTGCTGCGCAGGCGGGCAAGGTGGTGCTGACGCCCATTGATGCCACGCTCGAGGCCTATGGTTACATCCTTTGGGATCCGCAGTTCTGGCTGAGCTACCGCAACACCTTTATCTACACGATCGGCGGCACGATCATGTCGCTGGCCTTTATCATCCCCGGCGCCTACGCGCTGTCGCGGCCACAGCTGAAGGGGCGGCGGGCGTTCAACCTCTTCATCGCGTTCACGATGTGGTTCAACGCCGGCCTGATCCCGTTCTTTCTGAACATGCGCGACCTGAACCTGCTGGACAGCATGTTCGGCATCATCCTCGCTTTCGCGGTCAATGCCTTCAACATCATCCTTCTGCGGAACTTCTTTGAATCCATCCCGCAAAGCTTTGAAGAAGCCGCGCGCATGGACGGCGCCAATGACTTTCAGGTGCTGTGGAAAGTCTACATGCCGCTGTCGAAACCGGCCATCGCCACGATCACGCTGTTCTGCATCGTGTCGCGCTGGAACGGGTTCTTCTGGGCGATGGTCCTGCTGCAATCCGAGGACAAGATCCCGCTGCAGGTCTTCCTGCGCCACACCATCGCGCAGCTGTCGGATGATGACGAATTCGCCATCGTCCAGACCGAGGCCGCGTTCAGCGCCGAAACCGTCACCGCAGCGATCATCGTCTGCAGCATCATCCCGGTGCTGATCGTCTACCCCTTCATCCAGAAGTACTTCGAGAAGGGCATCCTTCTTGGAGGGGTCAAAGAATAATCAAAGGCTTAACAGGGAGGATACTATGAAAAAACTAAGCCTGACCGCCGCCATGCTGGCCTGCACCACGGTTGCAGCGCCCGTTCTGGCCGACGGCCATCTGCGGATCGTGGATGAGCCGCTCGAACTCACCATCCAGATGAACCACCGCGCCTATCCGATCTACGAGGAAAGCTGGCCGGTGGAGCAAAAGGCGCGTGAGCTGACGGGCATCCACCTGATCAACGACACGGTTGGCGCAAACATGCGCTCGGACGAAAACACCGGGCGGACCGAAGCGCTGAACCTGATGCTGGCGGGGGGCAACATCCCCGACATCGTCGGATCGAGCCGCATCCGCGATTTCGTCAACCAGTATGGCCCCGAAGGCGCGTTCATCCCGCT
>JAHDCH010000171.1:2209-4132 GCA_020629995.1 Pseudaestuariivita sp.
GGCAAGATCGGCCATGGCTATATCGGCGAAGGCTACCGCGACGGGATCGCAAACCTCGCGCGCTGGTATGCCGAAGGTCTGATCGACGCGGAAATCTTCACCAGAGGCTCGTCCGCGCGCGACTTCCTTTTGTCGGAAAACCTGGGCGGATCGACGCACGACTGGTTCGCCTCGACCTCGGGCTACAACCGCCTGTCGTCCGAGATTGACGGGTTCGAGTTCAAGGCCTTCGCGCCGCCCGCGTCCCCCTCGGGCCGCCGGATCGAAGAACACCGCCGCATCCTTGTGAAACCCGACGGCTGGGCCATTGGTCACACCAATGAACACGTTGTCGAAACGATCAAGTATTTCGACTTCTGGTTCACCGAAGAAGGCCGTCGCCTCGCCAACTTTGGCGTCGAGGGCCAGCAATATGACATGGTCGACGGCAAGCCGATCTTCAAAAAGGAATTCCTTGATGCGGGTCCGGTGAACCGCTCGCTCTATCAAGTGGGGTCACAGCTGCAGGGCCGCGGGTATTTCCAAGATTACAACTACGAAATCCAGTGGTCGAACGAGTTCGCCCTCGAAGGCATCGCGCTGTATGACCAGGGCGATTACCTGATCCCGGATTTCCTGGGCGTCGCGTTCACCGCGGACGAACAAAAGGTCTATGACCGCACCTGGGGATCGATCCGCGACTACATGCTGGAACGCCAGCAAGGCTGGGTGCTGGGCAACGGCAACGTGATGGAGGACTGGGACGCCTATCTCGCGCAGCTGGACTCCATGGGCATGCAAGAGCTGCTCGAGGTGATGCAGGCGGCCTATGACCGCCAGTACGGCCGCTGACGCCTGACCTGACACGCGGGCGGCGCTGCCTTGTGCCGCCCGCACCCCTTTTTTTCTCTCTGCTGCTTGACGGGACATTCTGACTGATGCCGGGCGACGCACTTCCCTTGCTTGACGAACCAAAGGCCGGACGGCTGACAATCCAGTACGCGCCGGACAACGGGGCCGAGGTGGTGGAAAACCCGCCGCGCTTTACCTGGTTGCCGGCCCTCGACGAAGGTGCGCGTTATGTGCTGCGCGTCTCGGCCGATCCCGAGTTCCCGACCAAGGCAACGCAGCTGTTTCAGGACATCCGGCTGAATTTCTGTGTTCCCGATGAGCCGCTGGCGCCGGGCAGGTACCACTGGTCCTTTGCGACCTGGGACGCGGGCACTGGCAAGCCGTCCAGCACCTGGAGCCGCGCACGCAGTTTCGTCGTGGGCGAAGGCCTGCCCGAAACGCCTTTGCCGCGCCGCGATGTGCGGCTGGCCCAAGTCGACATGGCGCACCCGCGCCTGTGGCTGTCGCCGGGGCGGCTGAAAGCGTTTCAAAAGGCGGTCAAGGCCGATCCGTCCCACTGCACGTGGCAAACCTTCCATGACCACTCCGTTCTGCCATGGATGGAGCGCCCACTGCCTACCGAACCTGCGGGCTACCCCGATCACACGCGCACAGCATCCGTGTGGCGCAAAACCTATATCGAGCTGCAAGAGGTCTGGTACGCGATCCGCCACCTTGCCGTCGGCGGCAAGGTGACGGGTGACGCTGCGATGACGGCACGCGCGCGCGACTGGCTGCTCGAGGTGGCCTCATGGGACCCGATGGGCGTCACCTCGCGCGCTTATACCGATGAATGGGCCTATCGGGTCTGCAATGCGCTGGCCTGGGGATATGACTGGCTGCATGACGATCTGAGCGCGGACGAACGTGATACCGTGCGCGCGGCCTTGCTTGCGCGCACGCGCGACATTGCCGAACACGCGATCCTCAATGCCAAGATCCATCTCTTTCCGTACGACAGCCACGCGGTAAGGTCGGTGTCCTTGACGCTGGTGCCTGCCTGTATCGCGCTGCTGGGCGATGACCCCGACGATGAGGCGCGCGACTGGCTGA
>JAHDCH010000171.1:4232-6092 GCA_020629995.1 Pseudaestuariivita sp.
GCCTGTATCGCGCTGCTGGGCGATGACCCCGACGATGAGGCGCGCGACTGGCTGAACTTCTGCATCGAGTTTCTGTGGGGCGTCTATTCGCCCTGGGGTGACAGCGACGGCGGCTGGGCCGAAGGCGCGCAATACTGGATGATGGGCATGGCCTATCTGATCGACGCGGCCAACCGGCTGCGCAGTTTTACCGGGCTTGATCTGTACCAGCGGCCGTTCCTGCAGAACACCGGGGATTTTCCGCTGTATTGCAACGCGCCCAACACGCGGCGGGCCAGCTTTGGCGATGACAGTGCGCTGGGCGATCTGCCGGCGATCAAGACAGCTCTGAACATGCGCCAGTTGGCAGGCGTCACGGGCAATGGTGCGTACCAGTGGTATTGCGACCAGAATCTCGCCCAGAACCCCGGTACCGAGATGGCGTTCTACAATTGGGGGTGGTGGGACACCCGGTTTGACGAACTGGTATTCCAGACCGACTATCCACAGGTCGAGGCGACCGCGCCCACCGGTGGGATGCGCCATTTCCGCGGGATCGGTTGGGTTGGCGTTCAGCACGCGATGGATGACCCGGACGGGCACATCCAGTTCGTGTTCAAATCCTCGCCCTATGGGTCGATCAGCCACAGCCACGGCGACCAGAACGCGTTCTGCCTGTCAGCCTTTGGAGAAGATCTGGCGATCCAGTCAGGCCACTACGTTGCGTTCAATTCGACCATGCACCGCAATTGGCGCCGCCAGACAAGGTCCAAGAACGCGATCCTGATCAACGGGCGCGGGCAATATGCCGAAAAGGACAAGGCGCGCGCCATGGCCGCCTCGGGCCGGATCCTGACCGCCGAAGAGCGCGGCGATCATGTCTATATCCACGGCGATGCCACCGCCGCCTATCAAAGCCTGTCACCCGAAGTCACCCATGCCGGGCGCGAGGTCTATTTCGTGCGCAACGAATATTTCGTGATCGTCGACAGCGTGGATGCGTCCGCGCCGGTCACCGTCGACTGGTTGCTGCACGCCAACGCCCCGTTCGAGCTGGGCAAGACGTCGTTCCGCTACTCGGGCGAGCGGGCGGGGTTCTATGGCCAGGTCGTCTGGTCCGAGGCGGGCAAGCCGACGTTTTCGCAAGAGACGGGCTTTGCGGATGTCGATCCGGCCGATTACGAGGGTCTGCCGGTCAGCACCTGCCTCAAGGCGGCGTATCCCGCCGCGACACGCCATCGCATCGCGACGTTGCTGGTGCCCTACCGGCTGGATGCGCCAAAGCGGATTTTCAACTTCATCGACGATCAGGGCTATGACGCCGATCTCTATTTCACCGACGCGGACGAGAACAGCTTTCGCGTGGTTCTCAAGAAATTCGCCAAGACATGATGACCGCCGGGCGCTGATCCGCGCGGCTCGCAGCAAAGGGAAGACCATGAAACTTGCAGGACAGACAGCCATCGTCACCGGGGCAGGGCGCGACATTGGCCTGGCCGTCGCCAGACGGCTGGCGTCCGAGGGCGCCGCCGTTGCGCTCAACTACTACTCCAGCGGTGCGGGCGCTGACGCCGCCGTGGCCGAGATCACTGCCGCCGGCGGGCGGGCCTTTGCCTTGCAGGGCGATCTGACCCGGCAGGCGGATGTGGACGCGCTGACCCGGCGCACGGTGGACGAATTCGGCGGTATCAACGTCCTGGTGAACAACGCAGGCGGGCTGGTCGAGCGGTGCCGGATCGCCGAGATGTCCGACGATCTGTGGACGACGGTGATGGACCTGAACCTGACCAGCACCTTTCGCATGACGCGGGCCTGCCTGCAGCACATGACTTCGGGCGCCATCGTGAACCTGGCCAGCCAGGCGGGCCGGGATGGTGGAGG
>JAHDCH010000172.1 GCA_020629995.1 Pseudaestuariivita sp.
TTCAGGAAGGCAACATCGGCCTGATGAAGGCGGTGGACAAATTCGAATACCGCCGCGGCTACAAGTTCAGCACCTATGCGACGTGGTGGATCCGTCAGGCGATCACCCGGTCGATTGCCGACCAGGCGCGCACGATCCGGATCCCGGTCCACATGATCGAAACGATCAACAAGCTGGTCCGCACCGGTCGCCAGATGCTGCACGAGATTGGCCGCGAGCCGACACCCGAAGAGCTGGCGGACAAGCTGCAGATGCCGCTGGAAAAGGTCCGCAAGGTGATGAAGATCGCCAAGGAGCCGATCAGCCTCGAGACGCCGATTGGCGACGAGGAAGACAGCCAGCTGGGCGATTTCATCGAGGACAAGAACGCGGTTCTGCCCCTCGACAGCGCCATTCAGGAGAACCTCAAGGAAACGACAACGCGCGTTCTGTCGTCGCTGACCCCGCGCGAAGAGAGGGTTCTGCGGATGCGTTTTGGCATCGGGATGAACACGGACCACACGCTCGAAGAGGTGGGTCAGCAGTTCAGCGTGACCCGCGAACGGATCCGGCAGATCGAAGCGAAAGCGCTGCGCAAGCTCAAGCACCCGTCACGGTCGCGCAAGCTGCGGTCGTTCCTCGACCAGTAAGGGCAACGCCCTGCAAGACATCCGGGCGCCGCATCGAAGGATGCGGCGCTTTTTCGTTTATCCGCCTTCGCTTGCCGGCTTCTGTTCGGTCTCGGCCACCTCGGGTTCTGGCGGCTTGTGCGCCAGTTGCCATGCCTCGACAAAGGACAGAATGGCGTTCTTCATCGCGTCGCGGGGCGAGAAATCGGCGTCGGCCTCGGACTGAGACTGTGACGCTGACCAGGTCGTGCCGCTGAGCATCAAGGTCAGGTCGCGCGACAAAAGCATGTCCTGCTTGAGACTGAGTGACACCGACCACGGGCGGCAGCCGTGCACTTCTGGCGAAAAGCGCAGGCCCAGCACCGGGCGCCCCGGCGTGGTCTCGACCTGTTCCTTGGTCAGCAGCGGGATCCCGGCTTCGGCAAGCACTTCGACCAGAAAATTATGCGCTTCCACGCCGAACTGGCCCTTGAACGTGGCCGGGCCGCGCACCCCGCGCAGGTCGGCATGTACCCCGGCCAAACCGCGCAAAGTGTCGATCTTTTCGGCATATTCAAGGGCCGCGATGTCGGGCGGAATCAGCCCGTTCTCGGGCCCGTCAAGGCAGATCGGCAGCTGGTCGTGGGTGAGGTTGGCGTTGCCGTAATACTGCGCGCTGGGTTCCAGCCGCTGGAACAGCGATGCAGCATCCTGGGTGGGGACGTTCATCATGAAATGGCTGCGCAGCTGGCTTTCGGGCGCGCATTCTTCGGCGCCAACGCACAGAGGATCGCTTTGCGGTATATGTTCCCACATGAACCAAAGGTTGTTCTGTTCGGCGCCGTCCTGGGCCACAGCAGGGAACGCGGCCAAAAGGCCAGCGAGCGTCCAGTGCTTCAGCTTGCTCATGGTGCTTCCTCACGCGGTAACTTGATGCGCCGAACATGGCGCCGCAGGCGTTAAACGCGGGTTATGCAATCAGGGCCGTTTCTGGGCGATTTCTTGGGGGGCAAGCGGCTGCAAGGGTACAAAACGCACATCGTCAAACCAGGCCTGGCCTGTCGTGCCCGGCTGCGGCACGCCGGACCAGGCAGCAAGCATTGGATCGGCGGCCCAGAGGTTGGCAAACAGCCGTCCGGGCACAGTAGGGATCGCGCCATCACGGATGTGATGCTCAAAAATCAGCGAGTCCTCGGCATACCAGCGCAGCCGATCGGGCAGCCATTCAAAGGCATAGAGCCGGGGGCGGTCGGCCGCATCAAAGCCCAGGGGCACGCGGTGGTCGGTCATCGCGCCGTTCACGAACCAGGCGATGTTCATCACTGTGGTGTCGCGCCCCAGGAACTCGATATCGATCTCGTCATGCCGGGTGCCGTAATGTGGCCCGGTATAGGTAAAGAACCCGGTGATCAGGCCATCGCCGCGGGCAGGCTGGATCACGGCTTCGTAGCGGCCGTAATGCGTGGACACCTCGCGCCGAACGGACCCGCCGACAAACCGGTTCAGCCCTGCGTCATGCGGCCCAAGCGTCAGCGTCAGGCCATCGCCGAACACAGCGCGGGCCTTGCGCCAGTCAGTATCGAAATGCGGATGCGAAAAGTCGTATTCGGCGACATGCCAGCTGCCGGCAGATTTGAACCGGTCGACAAAGCCCGCGTCGTCCGCCGCCGCAGGCGCGGTCACGCCAAGCGTCAGCAAGAGGCCCGCGCCACATATCCTTTGCATTCCAGGCCCCCAGGCATTTGAGTCAAGTTTGATGCAAATCGAGGCTAAAGCCGTGGCGGCAGAGAGGCGAGGCAAGGATGACCAAAGGGTTAACGGGGCAAGAGATCGAGGTGCGCACCCGAGGCCAGGGCCTGTACGAAGTGACGCGCGATGTCGCGGCGTTGCTGCCGGGTACGTCCGGGTTGCTGACGCTGTTTGTGCGGCACACCTCCTGTTCGCTGCTTGTGCAGGAAAATGCCGATCCGGAGGTGCAGACCGATCTGCTGGCGTGGCTGGGGCGGCTGGTGCCCCCGTCGACCGATCCGTCGCTGTCCTATCTGCGCCACACCTACGAAGGCCCCGACGATATGCCGGCACATATCAAGGCAGCAGTGCTGCCAGTGTCGCTGTCGATCCCTGTTGTGGACGGGCGGATGGTGTTGGGCACATGGCAGGGGATCTATGTTTTCGAGCATCGCGACGCGCCGATGACGCGGCGCGTTGCCTTGCACTTTGGCCCGTGATGGCGCCAACATTTTGGGGGCTACCCAAAGTGTTGCGGCTTGCCTATAAAGGTTGTGGATAAGTGGGGCAAACCCCACCCGAGGCAGACACTTACAAACAGGGGGACAGGCCATGCGCTGCCCTTTTTGCGGAAACGTTGACACCCAGGTGAAAGATTCCCGGCCGGCCGAAGACCATGTCTCGATCCGGCGCAGACGCTTTTGCCCCGCCTGTGGCGGGCGGTTCACGACCTACGAGCGCGTGCAGCTGCGCGATCTGGTGGTCATCAAATCGAACGGCCGCCGCGAGGATTTTGACCGCGACAAACTGGAACGTTCGATCCGTATCGCGCTGCAGAAACGCCCGATCGAACCGGACCGGATCGATCAGATGATCTCGGGCATTGTGCGGCGGCTGGAATCGATGGGCGAGACGGACATCAACTCCAAACAGATCGGTGAGATCGTGATGGAGGCGTTGGCTAGGATCGACACAGTGGCTTATGTGCGGTTCGCCAGCGTGTACAAGAACTTCCAGGCGGCGGATGACTTTGACAAGTTCGTCAGCGAGCTGCGCCCCGACACCCCTTCGTCCGAGACGTGAGCCTGAGCGACGCAGCCGCGATGGCCCATGCGCTGGCGCTGGGCCGGCGCGGGCTGGGCCAGACCTGGCCGAACCCCTCGGTGGGCTGCGTGATCGTCAAGGATGGCCGCGTGGTGGGCCGGGGGCGCACCGCGGCCGGAGGGCGGCCCCATGCCGAACCACAGGCGTTGGTGCAGGCCGGGTCGCAGGCGCGCGGCGCAACCGCCTATGTCACGCTGGAACCCTGTGCCCATCATGGCCAGACCGGGCCTTGCGTCGATGCGCTGATTGCGGCCGGAATCGCGCGGGTTGTCGCGCCGGTGGCGGACAGCGATCCTCGTGTGGATGGCGAGGGCTTTGCCCGGTTGCGAGCGGCCGGGATTGAGGTTTCGACGGGTCTCATGGCCGAGGATGCGTTGCGCGATCACGCCGGCTTTTTCCTGCGCGTGACCGAAGGCCGGCCCTTTGTCACGCTCAAGCTGGCGCAAACCCTGGATGGCCGCATCGCGACCGCGACAGGCGAAAGCCAGTGGATCACCGGACCCGAAGCCCGCGCGCAGGTGCACCTGATGCGCAGCCGCCATGATCTGGTGATGGTCGGCGCTGGCACGGCGCGCGCCGACGATCCGACCCTGACGGTGCGCGGGCTGGGTGCGGTGGCACAGCCGGTGCGCGCCGTGGTGTCACGCAAGCTGGATGTTGACCCGGGCGGCGCGCTGACCCGGGCGAACGGGCCGGTGTGGATGATCCACGGCCCCGACGCGCCAAATGACCGGTGCGCGGCTTGGACAGCCGCGGGCGCGCGTCTTGTTCCCGCCGATCTGTCCGGGCGGCAGGTCGACATGGGCAGCGCTTTGCGCAGCCTGGGCGACGCGGGCATCACCCGGGTCTTTTGCGAAGGCGGGGGCGAGCTTGCCGGCTCGCTGCTGGGGGGCGGTCTGGTTGATGAACTGGTCGTTTTTACCGCCGGGCTGGCGATCGGGGCAGAAGGGCGCCCGGGCCTTGGCGCGATGGGCGTCGCTGCCCTGAGTGACGCACCCCGCCTGCGGCTGGCTGAGCAACGGCAAATCGGGGCGGACGTGATGCAGATCTGGCGGCCCTGAACCGTTCGGCCGGACATCGCACCAAAGCTTCTGACGTGATGCGGCGCAAGCCCTCGACATCACGCAAGACCCTCAAAACAAGACAAGAAATGGAAACTTGTCAGCGCCACAGATGTGCGTAGCTGGCCGCCTTGCCCTGTAGCTTGGACAGCAGCCGCAGGCCCGCGCCTGGGCGCGGCACCCGTCCGCTGGCAAGCCGCTGCACCACCACTTCGGGCGGGCAGGCGCGTCCGGTCACCGGATCGAAATAGCGCGGGTAGTCGATCAGCGCGGCATGGACGAGCCCTTCAAGCGTGACCTCTGCCGCCCGGCGCGGCGGCACGGTTCCGCGATCGTCGGTCAGCCCCCAGCCGGCATAGAATGGCGCGCCGAGCGTTACCACGGGCACACCGCGCAGCAAGGCTTCGAACCCCAGCAGCGAGGTCATCGTCCAGACTTCGGATGCAACATCCAAAAGGTCCACGGGATCGGCCTCGGTCACCACAAGATCGGCAAAGCCCTCCAGTTGCGCGGGGTCAAGCGCGCCGGGACGCAAACCCGCTTCGACATCGGGATGCGGTTTGTACAGGATCACGGCGTCAGGTCGGGCCGCGCGGGCGGCTTGGACCAGCGCGAGGTTGGTCTTGACACTGCTCGCGCCGCGCAGGATCGACGCGTCATTCTCGACTTGCCCGGGCACCAGCACCAGATCGCCCCTGGGCAGGTCCGGCACATCGCGGCGCAGGTTGTATTTGGACAGGCGCCCGTCAACGATGCTGCGGATCAGGCTGGCCGCGCGGCGGCGCTGATCTTCGCGCAGGGTGGCGCGGCGGGCAATCAGGCTTTCGAGCCGGGAGGGGCGGGCGGGGTCATAGTAGATCCCCATATCATCAAGGGCGAGAGACAAGGGCGGGACCAGTTCGGCCCCAAGCCCGCGCGAGCGCAAAAAGCCGTCTTCGACCCGCACGGCGCTGCCGGCTTCGCCAGCCGAGGCCCAGACCATATGGCGACGCCCGTCGCGCGCGGCGCGGGCGGCCGCATCCGCGCTGTCGTCAAAGACAATGGCCTTGTCCTGACCAAAGACCTTTTGCAACGGCCGCCGCTTCCACATCCGCATCCCCGATGCGACCCATCCGGCGTGATCCTCGCGCCAGCGCCGCACCTCGGCCTCGAGGATGTCGACCGCACGTTCAAAACTGCACAAACGGTCCGTGAACGGGTCGTACCATGACGGGGCCAGCAGCATCGCGGCGGCAAACAGCTGCGCGCGCGTCAATGAGCGCTGGCGGCGCGGCACGGGAAATTCATCCTGCGTCAGGCCCCAGCCAGCATAAAACGGCTGGCCAAAGATGCGGGGTTTGTGCCCGGCCAGGATCGCCTCGAACCCAAGCTGCGAAGACACGGTATAGACGCCCACCGCGCCTTCCAGCAGGGCATGCGGCGATACGGGCGCGTCAAACAGGCTGACGCGGGCGGTTTCATCCTCGGCGCTGAAATAGCCGGGGCGGTGGCCGCCGGAGGTTTCGGGATGTGTCTTGATCAGGACGCGGGCGCCGGGATGCTCTTCTTGCGCAAAGACGAGCATTTCGCGGAACTGGGCATCGCCCGCATTGGACGCGGT
>JAHDCH010000173.1 GCA_020629995.1 Pseudaestuariivita sp.
CCCATTGCCTTGAGGCGTATTGTTCGCCGCACTTCCATCCGATGAGCCAGGGGATCGCGCTGGAAGGGATGCGGCTGGTGTCGCAATACCTGCCACGCGCCCATGCCGACGGGGCCGATCTGGAGGCGCGGGGTCAGATGATGGCCGCCGCGCTGATGGGCGCGGTCGCGTTTCAGAAGGGCCTTGGCGCGATCCACGCGTTGTCGCATCCGCTGGGTGCGTTGTACGGGTCGCATCACGGGACCACGAACGCAGTGGTGATGCGGCCCGTGCTGCGGATGAACCGGCCCGCGATCCAGGACCGGCTGGGCCGCGCGGCGGCCTATCTGGGCGTGGGCGATGATTTTGACGCGTTCTACGCGCATGTGGACCAGCTGATCGAGGGGCTTGGCCTTCCGGCTGACCTGGCCGGGCTCGGGCTGCGCGAGGTGGACACGGCGCGCGTGGTTGCGGCCGCGCTGACCGATCCTTCCGCCGGGGGCAATCCCGTGCAGATGACGCCGGACAACACGGCGGCGGTGCTGGCAGAGTGCTGAGGGGAGATGGGTGCGAGCACCCATCCTACGCAAGCGGCCAGGGCAGCGCAGGATACGAGGGAGGCGCGACCATGGCCGGGTCAGGCGGCGCGAGGCTCACCAAACCGGCCGGTATCGGGCAGCAGGGCGGACAGGTCCGGAAAAGGCGCGAGGCGTCGGCGGTCCCGGTGGAGCGAGGAATGCGGCCAGTCCCCGGGCCGACGCGCAAGCCCATGGCGCACCGGATCCTGCCAGATATAGGTGCGGTGAAGGGCAAAATCGGCCTCGGACACGATGGCATGTTCCCAAAAGCGGCGCTGCCAGAGCTGACGTTCGGATTTGCCGCGGGCGGAGGGGCCCATGGCGGACGGCGCACCTATAGCGCGCGAGAAGCGCGATTTGATCATGCGCCACCGGGTCGAGAAATCGGCATCCCCGGGCGGGAGCGTCCAGATGCAATGCAAATGGTCGGGCAGGACACAGATCGCGCCGGTGTCAAAGGGCCGTTCGGCATAGGTTTGTGCCCATGCGGTGCGCAAGGCATCGATGTGGTCCACCAGAGCCGTGTCACCCCGGCGCGCCAGGGCCACGGTAAAGAAGTAGGTGCCGCCGGGCACGCGCATACGCTTGTAAGCCGTCATGCACGCAATGTGGCAGAGGGGTGGTTAATTTGCCGTGAACGCCGGCAAAGGCGCAGCGGGATGGGTGACAAGCACCCATCCTACGGCAAACGTGTAGGATGGGTGCTTGTCACCCATCGCCCGCATAACCCAGCCCCTTCAGCGCGACCGTGATCTCGTCGAGGATCGCGGGGTCGTCGATCGTGGCGGGCATCTTCCACGGTTTGCCGTCCGCGATGGCCACCATGGTGCCGCGCAGGATCTTGCCCGAGCGGGTCTTGGGCAAACGGTCCACCACCACAGCCTGTTTGAAGGCCGCCACAGGGCCGATCTGATCGCGCACCCGCGCCACGCATTCGGCGACAATCTCGTCCGCTGGCCGGTTTGTGCCGGCGTTGAGGCACAGGAACCCCACGGGCACCTGACCCTTGAGATCGTCCCCTGCCCCGATCACCGCGCATTCGGCCACGTCCGCGTGGCCCGCCAGCACCTCTTCCATGCCGCCCGTGGACAGGCGGTGGCCGGCCACGTTGATCACGTCATCGGTGCGCGCCATGATGAAGACATAGCCGTCTTCGTCGATGTACCCCGCATCGCCGGTCTCGTAATACCCGTCGAAGGTCGACAGGTAGCTTTTGACGAACCGCTCTTCGGCGTTCCACAGCGTGGGCAGGGTGCCGGGTGGCAGGGGCAGCTTGACCGCCAGGGCGCCCAGCTCGCCCCGCGGCAGGGGCGTGCCGTCTTCGGACAGGACCTGAACGTCATAGCCGGGCATGGGCACGGTGGGCGAGCCGAGTTTGACCGGAAGGGTCTCGATCCCCACCGGGTTGCCGACGATGGTATAACCCGTCTCGGTCTGCCACCAATGGTCAATGATCGGGATTTGCAGGTTGTCCGACAGCCATTCGATCGTGTCGGGGTCGGCCCTCTCGCCCGCCAGAAACAACGTACGCAGGGACGACAGGTCAAACCCCGAAAGCATCGCGGCCTTGGGATCCTCGCGCTTGACCGCGCGCAGGGCGGTGGGCGCGGTAAAGAAGGCGGCGACCTTGTGCTTTTCCATCACGCGCCAGAAGGTGCCCGCGTCGGGGGTGCCGACGGGCTTGCCTTCGAACACGATGGTGGTGTTGCGGTGGATCAGCGGCGCGTAGCAGATGTAGGAATGCCCCACGACCCAGCCCACGTCGGACGCGGCCCAGAAGACCTCGCCCGGGTCGACGCCATAGACGTTCTTCATCGTCCAGTTCAGCGCAACCAGATGGCCCGCGGTGGGGCGCACGACGCCTTTGGGCTGGCCGGTGGTGCCGGAGGTATAAAGGATATAGGCCGGGTGATCACCCGAAACGGGCACGCAGGGCGCGGGCGCGACGCCCTCTTGCGCGGCATGCCAGTCGACATCGCGGCCCGGGACCAGATCGCCGGGGCCCTGTTCACGCTGGAATATGATGCAGGTCTCGGGCTTGTGCGCAGCGATCTCGATGGCCTCATCGAGGAGCGGCTTGTAAGGCACGATGCGGTTCGGCTCGATCCCGCAGGAGCCCGCGATCACCGCCTTGGGCGTGGCATCGTCCAGGCGCACGGCCAGTTCGGCCGCCGCAAAGCCGCCGAACACCACCGAATGGATCGCGCCGATGCGCGCACAGGCCAGCATCGCCACCAGAGCCTCGGGCACCATGGGCATGTAGATCACCACCCGGTCGCCCACGCCCACGCCGCGCGCCTGAAGCGCGCCGCCAAGGGCCGCGCATTGCTCTTGCAGCTCGGCATAGGTGGTGGTTGAGGAGGTCCCCGTCACCGGGCTTTCGTACTGGATCGCGGCCTGGGCGCCGTGGCCTGCCGCAACATGGCGGTCTACGGCGTTGTAGCAGGTGTTGACGCGGGCATCCTTGAACCATTCGTAAAGCGGGGCGTCCTGGTCAAACAGCGCGCGGCTGGGCGCCGTGTCCCAATCGATGGCTTTGGCGGCCTCCATCCAGAAGCCTTCGGGATCGGCCTGCCAGCCGGCGTAGATTTCTGCGTAGCTCATGATGCCCCTCCCGCATGTGCAACTGCGCATTCGCTAGCGCGCGGACACATCGGGGGCAAGCCCCACGCCCGCGCCAAAGGCTTGCATCCGGGCCGCTTTGCGCAACCAGAAGGTTAAAGAATCCTTTATTTTGCCACAAAGGCGACGTTTCTGCGCCCGGATCGGGGGGTCAATTGTTTCCGAACTCTGGGCAATCTGCGAGGCAAAGCTCATGAAGTTGCATGTTGTGTTCCAAGTCATTTTCGGCCACGGCCAGGATTGGTCGGACCCCGCGCGGCTGGATGAAGAGCTTGCGTATCTCACTGAAATCACCCTTCCGTCGCTGGCGGCGCAATCGGACGGCAACTTTCGCCTGCTGATCCTGTGCGACGACGGGCTGGACGATGACACCCGCAACCGGATCCGCCATGCGGTCTGGGCGCTGTTGCCGCGCCGCCGGGCCAAGGTGATCTTTCGCGGCGGCGAGGATGCCGGAGCCGAGCTGACGCGGTCGACCAACGGGCGCTTTGATGACCGGCCCTGGCGGGTGCAGGTCGCGCTGGATCACGACGCGGCGGTGTCGAACGATTACGTGGCGCGGCTGCGCGCGGCGGCGGGCACCCGGATCAAGCGGCTGTCGTCGACCGAGGATTACCTGTTCATGGCCTTTGGCGCCCATTACGGGCTGTCGCTGGACCACCGCGGAGATGCGGCCCTGTACGAAAAACCGGCGCGCCGGGGCGATTCAGGTCTCGCTCTGCTGGCCGCGCATGGACACGAGATGAGCCCCTTTGCCCACCGTGGTCAGCCAATCAGCCCCGATCACCCGATCGATCTTTTGGGCGGCACAAAGCCCTTTGTGCTGGGCCTGTTGACCGACCGGTCGATCCGGGTGGCCAAGCGCGTGACCCGCGCGGGCGAAGACAAGGTGCTGGCTGATGCCGCGCGCCGGTTCAGCTGGCTTGGGCCGGCGCTGAACGCCCTGCCCCAGCGCACGCTGCACTAAGAGCCGGGCAGGCCGTCAGCCGTAGTGGCTGACCGGTGTGCCCGCGATGGCGGCCATGTTCAGCAGGCCGCGCGGCGTCACGCCGGGCGTGACGATGTGCACCCGGTTGCCCATCCCCATCAGGATCGGCCCGACCTCGAGCCCGCCGCCCTTCATTTTCAGGATGTTACGCACGCCCGAGGCCGCATCGGCATGGGCAAAGATCAGCGTATTGGCCCGGCCCTGCATGCGGTTTCCGGGGAACAGGCGTTCGCGCAGGTCCGGGTCCAGCGCGGTGTCGATGTTCATTTCGCCTTCGTAGCAGAAATCGCGCGTTTCGGCGTCCAGCATGGCGATGGCCTGGCGCAGACGTTCGCCCGTGTCGCCGGGGAGCGATCCGAATTGCGAATGCGCGCAGAGCGCGATGTTGGGCGTGAGGCCAAAGCGGCGCACGTGGCGCGCGGCACCGATCACCATCTTGGCGATCTGTTCGGGCGTCGGTTCGGTCCAGACGTTGGTGTCGGCGATGAACAGCGGCCCGTCCTCGAGGATCATCATCGACAGGGCACCATGCGGGGTCATCGGTTCGTCGTCATCGCGGTCACCGGCGAGGATCTGTTCCACGTAATTGAGATGCCAGCGGAACTGGCCGAAGGTGCCGCAGATCAGGCTGTCGGCCTCTTCGCGGTAGACCATCGTCGCCCCGATGACGGTGGTGTTGGTGCGCATGATCGCCCGCGCCAGATCGGGCGTCACACCGTGGCGCGCGCGCAGGCGGTGATATGTCTCCCAATAGTCGCGGTAGCGGGGGTCGTTTTCGGGGTTCACGATGGGAAAATCGGTGCCCGGGCGGATCGACAGGCCCAGCTTGTCACAGCGGTACTCGATCACCTCGGGGCGGCCGATCAGGATGGGCTGTTCGCGCGTTTCCTCGAGGATCGCCTGCGCGGCGCGCAGGACGCGTTCATCCTCGCCCTCGGCAAAGACGATGCGGCGCTCGGCGGTACGCGCAGCCTCGAACACGGGGCGCATCAGAAGGGCCGAGCGGAAGACCGAGTTGTTCAGCTCGTCCCGGTAGGCGTCCATGTTGTAGATCGGGCGGGTGGCCACGCGCGTGTCCATCGCGGCCAGCGCCACGGCCGAGGACACGGTGGCGATCAGGCGCGGATCAAACGGTTTGGGGATCAGGTAATCGGGGCCGAACGACATCTGTTCGCCCGCATAGGCGGCGGCGGCCTCGGCGCTGGTGGTGGCGCGCGCAAGGGCGGCGATGCCTTCGATACAGGCCAGCTTCATCTCGTCGTTGATCTCGGTCGCGCCCACATCCAGCGCGCCCCGGAAGATGAAGGGGAAGCAGAGTACGTTGTTGACCTGATTGGGAAAATCGCTGCGGCCCGTGGCGATGATCGCGTCAGGAGCCACTTTGCGCGCCTCGTCCGGCATGATCTCGGGCGTGGGGTTGGCCAGCGCAAGGATGATCGGCTGTTTGGCCATCTTGGCGACCATCTCGGGCTTGAGCACGCCGGGGCCGGACAGGCCCAGGAACAGGTCCGCGCCTTCGATCACGTCAGCCAGATCGCGCGGGCCGCCGGGCTGGGCGTAGGCCTCTTTCTGCGGGGTCATGTCTTCGGTGCGGCCTTCGTGGACCAGGCCCGCGAGGTCGCAGAGGAAGACGTTTTCGCGTTTGACGCCCAGTTTCAGCAGCATGTTGAGGCAGGCGATGCCCGCCGCACCGCCGCCGGTGCTGACGACCTTGATGTCCTCGAACTTCTTTTTGGCGATGATCAGCGCGTTGGTGGCCGCCGCGCCGACCACGATGGCAGTGCCGTGCTGGTCGTCGTGGAAGACGGGGATGTTCATCTTTTTCTTGCACAGGCCCTCGACGATGAAGGCCTCGGGGGCCTTGATGTCTTCGAGGTTGACCGCGCCAAA
>JAHDCH010000174.1 GCA_020629995.1 Pseudaestuariivita sp.
GCCACAACACCAACGATTTCGGCCCGCGCGCCCAGCGCATCGCGCGCGGCGATCGTGCCGCATATGCCCGACCCCAGCCCGATGGGCACATAGACCACGTCCAGATCGGGGTGTTCCTCGAACAGCTCGAGACCATAGGTGGCCACGCCGCGCACCAGTTCCGCGTGGAACGACGGCACCATGGTCAGCCCTTCGGCCTCGGCGACGCGCATCGCCTCGACGCGGGCTTCGTCAAAGTCATCGCCATGCTCGATCAGCTCCGCGCCAAAGGCGGCCATCGCGGCGTTCTTTTCCACCGAGTTGCCGCGCGGCACAAAGATCTTGGCCGGAATCCCTGCCGCCGACGCCGCCAACGCCTGCGACTGGCCGTGATTGCCACGCGTGGCCGTGACGATGCCGCGCGTGCCCGGATGCGCCTGCTTCAACCAGTGCAAAAAAGTCACCCCGCCGCGTACCTTGAAGGCGCCGGTCGGGGCGTGGTTTTCGTGTTTGACGATCAGGTCCGTGCCCAGCCGCTGGCTGAGCAAGGGCCAGTTGCGCGCCGGCGTGGGCGGCACGACGGTTTGCACCAGCTGATGCGCGGCGGACAGGTCATGTGCGGTAAACATGGCGCCAGCTAGCCCCACAGGCACGGCGCTGTCAAAGGTGCAGATCGCCTGACATCAAAACATGCCCCTGCCCCGCAACCTTGACACCGGTGATCGCGTCCCGAGGCCCAAGGACTTCAACCCGCGCCTGACCGGGGCGCCCCATGTCGTGGCCTTGCTCGGCCACATAGGTTGGCGCGTCGATCAGACCATGACGCCACAGATACGCGGCCGCCGCGCCAGTGGCGGATCCGGTGAACGGGTCTTCGGGCGGCGACGGAGGCAGCATCAACAGGCGGCCGAACGTGTCACCCGCGGCGGTCGCACCTTCACGGGTGATCAGATACGGCTCGCACATGTCGGATGCGCCGTTCGCGTAATCCTGTGCATAGGCGGCAACGTCTTGGTGGCGAAACGCCGCCCGCCGCAGCGCATCCCGCGACGCAAGCAGGGTCACGCAAAACGGCAGACCGGTCGAGGTGAACTGCGGCGTCCCGACGATATCGCCAGGCTCGAGCCCCATCAGCCGCGCCACCCTTTCAGGGGGGACGCAGGCACCAAAGGTGGGCGCGACCTGTGTCATCGTGATCCAGCCGTCCGCCACTTCGATGCGCACGAGGCCCGCGCCAGTTTCCAGCGTGCAATCGCCCGTCAGCACGCCGCGCGCCAGGCAGGCGGCGACAGTTGCGATGGTCGGATGACCGGCAAAGGGAATTTCGCGCGAAGCAAGGAAATAGCGGACCTTGAGGTCAGCAATGTCCGAGCTTTGGGTAAAGGTGCATTCGACCAGAGATGTCTCGCGGACAAAGGCCATGCACGTCGCATCGTCCAGCGCAGCGGCATCGTGCACCACCGCGCAGCCGTTGCCGCCGAAGGGGCGATCCGTGAACGCATCGACCCAATCGACGGCATATCGCATCAATGCACCGTCACAGGTGCCATGTCATTCTGGCGCGCCAGGGCAAAAGCCAACCGGCGTTCCTTGACCAGCGCCAGCCGTTCACCCATCGCGTTGTGCACCGCATAGATCGTCTTGGCGCCCATGGCCTGCGGTCGCAGCTCTGCAGGCAGGTCTTCAACCTCGACGGGGCGCACGTAGACGATGTTGGCCGCGACGTTGATGTCATCGATGTTCTGTTTGCTGTCCATGACTTACCCTTTCCGAATGTTGATCTTTTGCACGACAGTTTCGGGCCGGGCCTTGGTCAGATCGACGTGCAGCAGCCCGTTTTCGATCACCGCCTCACCGACTTCCACGCCATCGGCGAGAACGTAGGATCGCTGAAATTGACGCGCCGCGATCCCGCGATGCAGGAACACGCGCCCGTCGCCGTCGTCAGATTGGCGGCCCCGGATCACCAGCTGGCGATCTTCGACAGTGATCGACAGGTCCGCTTCGGAAAAACCGGCCACGGCCAGCGTGATCCGATACGAAAAATCGGACGTCTGTTCGATATTGTACGGCGGATAGCCTTCGTTCCCGGTCTTGGCGCTGCGTTCCAGCAGCCGTTCCAACTGTTCAAACCCCAACAGGTGGGGATGGGTTCCCAAGGTCAGTTTGGTCATAGACAGGTCCTTTGACACCAAGCGACAGTCCATGCGCGGCCCCGCATTCGGCAACCGCACCCGAGAAATATGGGGAGTGCGCCGCAGCGACGCAAGGGCTTAACGGCGCGTGGGTGACGCGCTATCTTGGACGCATCAGCAATGGACGATTGTACACATGAACGCCCCCAGCGATCTGTCGATGAAAAGCGAAGACGTGCTGCGCGTCGAGCTTGAGGTGTTCCGTCAAGAACACCGCGACCTTGATGAAGCAATCCGCGCGCTGCAGGACATGGGGCGCGACCAGCTGACCATCCAGCGGCTCAAGAAGAAAAAGCTGCGGCTGAAGGATCAGATCGCCCTGATCGAAGACCGGCTGACACCGGACATCATTGCCTGAAACGCCGTTGCGCTTTGGGCAGGGGCGGGTATTGTGCGCCGCTCTTGCAGCGGAGGGTGCTATGGCAAGCGTTCCGGTTGGAATCATCATGGGCTCGCAGTCCGATTGGCCGACGATGAAGGCCGCGGCCGACGTGCTGGACGACCTTGGCATCGCGCACGAGGACCGCATCGTGTCGGCCCACCGCACGCCGGACCGGCTGTGGGACTATGGCCGCGGCGCGGCGGACCGTGGTCTGAAGGTGATCATCGCGGGCGCAGGTGGCGCGGCGCACCTGCCGGGCATGATGGCGTCCAAGACGCGCATCCCGGTGATCGGCGTTCCGGTGCAGACCAAGGCGCTGTCGGGCGTCGATTCGCTTTATTCGATCCTTCAGATGCCGCGCGGCTATCCGGTGGCCACCATGGCGATCGGCGCGGCGGGCGCGATGAACGCGGGGCTGATGGCGGCGCAGATGCTGGCCGTCAACGACGCCGAGCTGGCTGCACGGGTGGACGCCTGGCGCGCGGCGCTCAGCGCCTCGATCCCGGAGGTGCCGGTCGATGAGTGACGCGCTGGCACCGGGCTCGGTCATTGGCATTCTGGGCGGTGGTCAGCTTGGGCGAATGCTGTCGGTGGCGGCAGCACGGCTGGGCTACAAGACCTGCATTTTCGAACCCGGCGGCGATGCACCCGCCAGCCATGTGGCAAACTATCACTTTCAGGCCAGCTATGACGACACCGAGGCGCTGGCCCGGTTTGCCGAGGCCGTGGATGTCATCACGTACGAGTTCGAGAATATTCCGACCTCGGCGCTGGATACGCTGGAGGCAACCTGCGCGATCCGCCCGGGCCGCGAAGCGTTGCGCGTCAGCCAGGACCGGCTGACCGAAAAGGACTTTCTGACTGGCCTTGGGCTTGCAACCGCGCCTTATGCAGATGTGCCCGATGCGGCAGCGCTTGACGGCGCGCTGGCCCGGATCGGCGCCCCCGCGATCCTCAAGACGCGCCGTTTTGGCTATGACGGCAAGGGACAGGCCCGGATCATGCAGGCCGGCGACGCAGCCGCCGCGTACCAGGCGATGGCCGATGCGCCCGCAATCCTCGAAGGCTTTGTCGATTTCAGCGCCGAGATTTCCGTGATCGCAGCCCGTGGCAGCTCGGGCGACGTGGCCTGCTTTGACCCGGGTGAAAACGTCCACGAGGGCGGCATCCTGCGCACCACAACCGTCCCGGCCCGGATCACCGCGGCGCAGCGGACCGATGCGGTGCTGCTGGCCGCGCGCATCCTGAAAGCGCTGGATTACGTGGGCGTCATGGGGGTCGAGCTGTTCGTGACACCCGGTGGGCTTGTGGTGAACGAGATCGCACCGCGCGTGCACAATTCGGGGCACTGGACACAAAACGGCTGCGTCGTGGACCAGTTTGAACAGCACATTCGCGCGGTTGCGGGCCTGCCCTTGTCAGACGGGGCGCGCCATGCGGATGTTGTGATGGAAAACCTGATCGGCGACGATATGGACCGCCTGCCCCAGCTGATCGCCGATCCCAAGGCGGCACTGCATCTTTATGGCAAGGCCGAGGTCAAGGCAGGCCGCAAGATGGGCCACGTCAACCGGATCGTTTGAAACGTCTCACGTTTCCTCCAAGGCGTCAGGTCAGGCCGCAGGCTATTTGCTGCGCTCGCCAAAGACTGCGCGCGAGGTTTTGCCTTGGACAAGCCTCAAGCCGCCAGCAGCGCCACTGCGACAGCGCCTGTCATATGCGTGATGCGGCCCCCGGCAATTGTGGCCCCGATCTGCGCAGTGTCCGGGTGCACCACCACCGCGTCAGCCCTTAGCCCCGGTGCCAGCGTGCCGCGGTCCGAGAGCCCCAGCACCCGTGCCGGCCCTTCCGACAGCAACGCCCAGGCCGCCGCCCACCCCATGCCGGCGGCCAGATAGGCCGCCGCATGGCGCGGCGCGGGATAGTGGTAATCGGACGCCAAAGCGTCGCACAGACCGGCGGCGATCACGTCGCGGGCAGAAACCTTGCCTTCGTGGCTGGCCCCGCGCATCACGTTGGGCGCGCCCATGACAACGCGGTCGCCGCCCACCCGGGCCTCTGCCGCCGTGTCCAGCGTTTCGGGAAATTCGGACACGCTCAGCCCGATCTTGCGCGCGGCCCGCCGCGCGTCTGGCGCGCTGTCGTCGTGGCTGCCCAGAGTGATCTCCCGTGCTGCCAAACGCGCGGCCAAAGCGGCTTGCGCCGCGGGAACCTCGCCGCGCCGCGCGTGCAGGTCCTGCATCCGGGCCAGGTATTTTTCCGGGTTCACCCCCGCTTTCAGCGCCTGCCCGGTCAGCCGTTTGGGACGTTTCCCGGCCGCCAGCGCCGCGTGGGGTAAATGATCGTTGAACACCACATAGCGGATGGCGTGGCGGGCGATCAGGGCTTCGGCCTCGGCGTAGCTGTCCAGCATGTTGGCCTCAAGGCGCAGCTGCACGCGCATGTCTGTGCCCAGCGTCTGATGCTCGGCCAGACCCGCGCACAGGCGCGTTGCGGCTTCCGGGCCGCGCATTCCGCCTTCCCAGCTCCAGAACTGGGCCAGCATCGCGGTGGTGATCCCGTTTGCGGCCAGCTCGGCCTCGACCGATTGCAGGCCGCTGGCCATGTCGCGCAGCGCGCCGCGCCGTGGGGCAACGTGCCGCTCGAACCCGTCGCCATGGGCGTCGATGATCCCCGGCAGCACCAGCCAGCCATCGAGCCGCACCGTCTTGGCGCGCGGCGTGTCCACGACGCGGCCGTCCGCGATATGCAGCGCGTCCTGCCAGCCGTTCGCACCCAGAACCCGCGCACCGGACAGCGTCAGGTCAATCGACACCCAGCGCCTCCTCGGCCACGTCGACGGCCATTTCAGCCAGAACGCCCACGGCATCCGCGTTGTCGATCCCACGGTCAAAACCGCCGGTGTCCAGAAAGGTGAGCGTCTGAACAATCACCAGCGGACTGACCATGATAAACGTGTGCGACACAGGCAGCACCATGTGATCGCTCATGCCCGTCAGCCGGGTTGATGCGACGGACACCTTGCCATCATCCACCCCTGGGATCAGCGACGAAAAATACGGGTTCAGAGACCGGCTGCCCGCGATGATGCCAAGCGGATAATCGGCGTCAGGCAGCGCCTCGGTCACGCCGTCGGTGGCCAACTGCTGACCCGCCGGGCCATTCAGCAGCTTGAACAGCGCCAGATCGCCCAGCGCATCTACCAGTTCGGACCCGTGGTTAGGCGGCGCCAGCATCACGACGCGGCCAAGGTTCGGGACCTCGGTCCGGGCCAGGTACAGCCGCAGCAGGATCCCGCCCATCGAATGGGTGACAAAATGCACCGGCTGATCCGTACCGCATTTTGCAACCGCGTCGGGCAACGTGTTCGACGCCAGCCGCGCGACAGGCTCTTGCCGCGAGTCGTAACCGGGACGCACCGTCCGGTATCCTGCAGCCTGCAGCGCCTGCTCCATCGGGGCAAAGGACGCTTCGGTCCGGGCAAGGCCGTG
>JAHDCH010000175.1:0-2896 GCA_020629995.1 Pseudaestuariivita sp.
TGATGTGCGCGCAATCGTGGCGGATCAGCTCGAGCGCCTGGTCGTCGTCCTGCATGGTGTGGATCGCGATGGCGCTGTCGGCGGTGATCGGCCATTGCAGATCCCAATGCGCGCCATCGACCGATGCGCTGATCGCCTTTTTGGCGAGCGATTTGGAAATCGACGCAGCGACCTCGGCAGGGGTTACCCCGGGGTCGAATGCGCGCGCGTTGCCATCGGGAAAGGTAAGAGAGATCTGGGCCATATGCAGGGCCTCCTCGTCAGTTTGGCGCCCACGGAACGCCCGGTTGCGGGTATGTGTGGTGCGACATGTCGCCCCGTTCCCGGGCCAAGTCAACCCGCACCTGCCTTGTTTTTATGCGTCGTGTGCCAAGGTATGCCGGTATGCCATGGAACACCTTCATTTTTGACCAAAAACGACTTGTGGTGCGCCTGAACCGACGCATATACGTTTCCCAAAGGAAACACGGCACGGCAGCATCGAGGACACGATATGGCCAAGGCAAACACCAAATTCGAACTGAGCGTCGACGACATGGATGTGATCGAAATGGCGCTGCGCGAACGCAAACGCGCGCTGACCCAGTCATCCTGCGAAAAGAGCGATGACGAAAAGCGCGACATCCACGATCTGCTGGGGCGTTTGCACAATCAAAAGGTGTTCTATCGCCCCAAAGGCTCGGTTTACGTCGGCGGGTGATCGCCCACACTGAACGCACGTGACATGCGGCGCGCCCGGGGCAGGGGCGCGCCGCTTTTTTTGTGGCCTCAGCCGATCAGCGTGGCGCCCACGATGGCCAGGGTGCATCCATAGCTGGCGGTAAAGATGATTGGCCGGACCGGAAAACGCGCGAGTCCCGAGATCATGCCGGCTGCATGCACAACCCGGATCCAGAAAAACGCGGCCGTGGCCCAGATCGTGACCGTGTTCGACACGCCGGACAGATGCGCCACGATCACGGCCAGACCAAAGGGCAACAGCGTCTCAAGCAGGTTCTGGTGCGCGCGATAGGCACGCTGAACCCAGTCGCGCATGGCGCGATGATCAGGCGGGCGGGTGAAATCGGTGAAGTCTTCGGCTTCGGTCGTGACCCCGATGATAAACGGGATCCAGAGCGACCCGGCCAGCAGCGCCGCGAGCAACAGATAGGTCATTTCCTGCGTCATCGCTCAGCGCTCCATCTTGATGGCCTGGCCGGTTTCCAGCCAGCTTTTGAGCGACGCAACATGGCGCGCCCAGCCTTCGGTGACCCCGTCCTGACCGGGCGGCAGGTCATAATGTTCGCAGGTCAGCAGGCAATGCGCGCCTTCGACCGCGATCCTGAACACCACGCGCGAGGCGCGCCTGTCGCCGTCGAACCATTCGGGTTCGAACGTCTGTGCGATGCGCGTCTTGGGCACCAGTTCGGTTGTCACCTGCCGCAGCATCAGCGTGCCATCGTCGCGGAACGTGTCCGTAGGCTGGCCCAAGGCAGCATCTCCGCGGGCGACATTCACCGCGAAATGGTACTGGGCGATCTGGTCGGCGCGGGTCAGCGCGTCCCACAGGGCGTCTTGCGTGCAGCGGATCATCGTCTGATGCACGAAATCGGGTTTGGGCAGGTCGTCGAACATGGGGTTTCCTTGCGAGTTGGGGGGAGCGTCCCGGGTTTCCAGATGCGACTTCAGGTCCAGCATTCCGCGCGCCAGTGGCTTGGCAACCAGTGGCTCGATCCAGCGGTCAATCACCTCCTGCAACGGCACCGCGTTCAGGTAGTGATACTTGAACCGGCCCTGCTTTTTGGTGGTCACCAGACCCGCCTCTTCAAGCAGGCCAAGGTGTTTCATCACGCCGAACCGCGTCAGCGGAACGCCCGCCTCCAGGTCGGTCAGCGTCTGGCCGTTCTGGGCCCGCAGCGCGTCCAGCAAGGCGCGGCGGGTCGGATCACTGAGGGCTTTGAAGATCGCATCCATGAATTTTTCATACGTGAGCATATAGTCACGTGTCAATTGAGTCACATATTGGCGCTGGTGCGCCGGGATTTATCGGGTAAATTCAACGGACCAAGACGGAGGCGCAGATGGACCCCAAGTTTCTCGACACCCCGACCGGACGGCGAATCGCCTATCACCAAACATCGGGCGCGGGGCCCGGAGTGGTGTTTCTGGGTGGGCTGATGTCCGATATGGAGGGCACAAAGGCGGTGCATCTTCAGGCCTGGGCCGAACGGACGGGGCGTGCGTTCCTGCGGTTTGACTACAGCGGGCACGGGCAATCGTCGGGCGCGTTCACCGATGGGTGCATCGGCGATTGGGCGGCAGATGCGATGGCTGTGCTGGGCGCACTGACAGAGGGGCCGCAGGTTCTTGTCGGCTCGTCCATGGGGGGCTGGGTGTCGCTGTTGATCGCGCGCGCCATGCCCGAACGGGTGGCGGGTCTTGTCACCATCGCGGCGGCGCCGGATTTCACCGAAGACAGCATGTGGGCCTCGTTCACGGACGCACAAAGGCAACGGCTGGAGAGTGAGGGGATCGTGCATTTGCCTTCGGACTATGGCGATCCCTATCCCATCACCCAGCGCCTGATCGAAGATGGCCGCGCCCAACTGGTGCTGCGCAGCCCGCTGTACCTGCCGTTCCCGGTGCGGATGCTGCAAGGCACGGCGGACACGGATGTGGACCAGTCCGTTGCGCTGCGCCTGCTCGAGCATGCGACGGGCGATGACATCCGCCTGACGCTGGTCAAAGGCGCCGACCACCGCTTTTCCTCGCCCGATCTGCTGACGCTGATCGAAAAGTCGGCCGAAAAGGTCACCCACCGCCACTAGTCACCCGGGCCCATGACGCAAGGTTACGCTAGGGCGATGCCGCCGCCCGCGCCATAACCGCCCCCAGCCAACGTGGGGGAGGGATCACA
>JAHDCH010000175.1:2996-6042 GCA_020629995.1 Pseudaestuariivita sp.
GACCCGCGCGAACGCTCGGCCATGACCGGCTGGCGGATGGGCTTTGCCTCGATCGGCATTCTGGTGGGTGGAGCGGTTTTCCCGGGGCTGGCCAGTGGCATGGGCTATGCCACCGCCGCGCTGATCGCCGTGCCGCTGATCGTGCTGCCGGTCTGGCTGTCGGTTTTTGCCACCCGCCGCGCGCCGCGCATCATGGAGCCGTCCCGGTCGGATTTCCGCGCCATGTTCGGCCTGGTGCTGCGCAACCGGGCCTTTGTGATTCTGGTACTGTGCTATGGCGTGATGACGCTGGCGGTGGCGCTGATCACCGCAGGGCTGCCGTTTGCGGCGCTGTACCTGATCCTTGATTCCGGTGACACGCTGCTGTCGGGTGCGGCCAGCGCGCTGACGGTCCTGTCGCTGATGTTCGCCACCTTTGTCGTGGGGTCGATCCTCAGCCAGGCGATCTGGGTTTTTGTTTCGGCCCGGCTGGGCAAGCTGCCGGCACTGGTGCTGGGGCTGTGCCTCTATATTGCCCTTCTGGTGGCGCTGTTCACGCTGCTGCCGTCCACCAATGTGACGGCCATTGCAGGGATGTTCGTTCTGGCGGGCATGACCAACGGCGCCTATCAGCAGATCCCCTGGGCGCTGTACCCGGATCTGATGGATGTCACCCGGGCCGAGACGGGCGAAGCGGTCGAAGGCGCGTTTTCGGCGATCTGGCTCTTTGGTCAAAAGGTCGCCAATGCCGTCGCGCCGCTGATCCTGGGCGCTCTGCTGGCCTCGGTCGGCTGGCGCGAGACGACCGAAGGCGTGACCGAACAACCAGCGGCGGCGCTCGACATGCTGCACTGGTCGGTGACGCTGATCCCGGCGGCGATCATGGGCCTGTCGATCCTCGCGCTGCTGCTGGTCTATCGCCCGGCGCAGCGCAGGGCGCTGGCGTGATCCGCTGGCTGGGCCGTGCGCTGTTGGCGCTGGCCGGTCTGGCTGCTCTGGCGGTGGCCCTTATCTGGAGTTTTGGACCCGTGGAACCGATGGACCTTGCCCGCAAGGCGGCACCTCTTGCACCCGGCACCGACCTTGACGCGCATTTTGCCACTGCCGAGGCGCGCTTTGACGACATCCGCGAACCGGACACCCGCAAGCGCGTGATCTGGGCCAAAGAGGCGGGCGCGCAGACCGATCTGGCGGTGCTGTACATCCACGGCTTTTCCGCCACCTCCGAGGAAATTCGCCCTGTCCCGCACGAGGTTGCCCGCGCTCTGGGCGCAAATCTGGTCCTGACCCGGCTGGCAGGTCACGGGCGCACCGGTCAGGCCATGGCCGAAGTTTCGGCCGAAGACTGGATGGCTGACGTGGACGAAGCGCTGGATGCCGCCCGCATCGCCGGGCGCGAGGTGCTGGTGATTGCCACCTCGACGGGCGCCACGCTGGCGACCGCCGCCGCGCTCGATCCTGCGCGGATGGAACGTGTCCGGGCGATGGTCTTTGTCTCGCCCAACTTCGGGCTGTACAGCCCCGCCGCGCGGATCCTGACCTGGCCCGCCGTGCGCTGGTGGGGGCCAAAGGTCTTTGGCCAGACCCGGGGGTGGGAGCCGCGCACGCCGCTGCAGGCGCGCTACTGGACCACATCCTATCCTTCGGTTTCGGTTTTGCCGATGGCAGCTTTGGTCAAACATGTGATGGCGCAGGATCTGAGCGCGGCATCGGTGCCGCTTTTGGTCTTTCAATCGCGCGCCGATCAGGTGGTCAGCCCCGACCGCACGGCCGAAGCCGTGGCCCGTTGGGGCGGCCCCGCGACGCTGGAATGGGTCACGCTTGGGCCGGGGGATGACCCTTCGGCGCATGGGATCATGGGCGATATCCTGTCCCCGGGGCAGACGCAGGCAGGCATCACGCGTATCCTGGACTGGGCCGCGACGCTCTGATCGCTCTTGCCCCCGGCGTGCGCCCCGCGCACTCTGCACCGCATGGACCAACGCATCAGCCTGATCACCCTGTCGGTGACCGACATGGACCGCGCCTCGGCATTCTATGACGCGCTGGGCTGGGCGCGGGTGCCGTCGCCCGATGGCGTGATTGCCTACGACCTCCTTGGCCAGACGCTGGGCCTTTACCCGCGCGAGGCGTTGGCGCGCGATATGGGGCTGCCGGTCAGCGCGCTGGGCCACGGGGCCATGACGCTGGGCTACAATTGCCGCGAGAAGGTCGAGGTGGACGCTCTTTATACCCGCGCTCTTGCCGCCGGGGCTGATGGGCTTGCGCCACCGCACGACATCTTCTGGGGCGGGTATTCGTCATACATCCGCGACCCCGAAGGCCACATCTGGGAGCTCGCCTGGAACCCGTTCTCGCCTCTGCGCGCGGATGGCGCATTCCGGTGGTCAGGCTACGGCGACTAGCCCTTTTGTGTAGGATGGGTGCTTGTCACCCATCTTGCCCGCCTTCCAGACAGCCGGCCTCAGAACCACTGCCCGGGTTCCATCAGGCCCAGGTCCATCAGCTGCCGCGAATGCCAGTCGAACGGGATCGAGTTGTGCCAGCGGAACGTGTCGATCTCGAACTTCGACCCGGGGTTCCTTTTCAGCGCCTTGGCCGTGCGGAACGAGGCGATCGCCGCCGTCATGTTGTTGTGCCAGGGGCAGGCGTAGGTGTTGTATTCCTCGTCCGAAAACGTGTGATCGGGCCGCAGGGTCAGCCCCGCCTTGGCGCGGAACAGCGCGATCCGGTCGATCTTGCGCCGCTCGGCGGGCACGTGTTCCTCATAGCGCCAGCGCAGGCCTCCGTGAAAATCCAGCTGCCGTTCCTTGGGGTGGTTGTGGTTGTCCGGGTCCGGCCTCGCCAGGGCGTAATAGCCCGACTTGTCGATCCAGGCATCATCCAGGCTGACCGCATCGGGGCATTGGTCCAGATCACCGGCATATAGGTCAATCACATAGGACAGCATCGCATCGCGCCGCTCTTCGGTGTGAAAGGCCAGCATTTCGCCTACGGTGCGGTTCTCGCAGAACGGGTGAAACAGATATTCGGCATTATAGCAGTAATACAGCCACTGGCCCGCCGC
>JAHDCH010000176.1 GCA_020629995.1 Pseudaestuariivita sp.
GCGCGCGACAAGGTCTACCGCCACCCCACCTTTTACGACATCCCCGATGACGTGGGCAAAATGTGATGAGCGCGCTCTTTGAGTTTCTTTTGCGGCAGGGTGACAATGCGCTGGTGCTGGGGCACCGCACCTCGGAATGGTGCGGCACTGGCCCGGCGCTGGAGGAGGACATCGCGCTGGCCAACACGGCGCTGGACCTGATCGGGCAGACGCAGCTGTGGCTGGGCTATGCGGCCGAGGTCGAAGGCAAGGGGCGCAGCGCCAATGATCTGGCCTTTCTGCGCGATGCCTATGATTTCAAGAACCTTCTGATGGTCGAAGTGCCGAACGGCGATTTCGGGCGGACGCTGATGCGGCAATTCCTGTTCGATGCGTTTCAGGTACCGTGGCTTCAGGCTTTGTGCGGGTCCAGTGACCAGCGGGTTGCGGACATCGCGGCCAAGTCGGTCAAGGAGGCTCTGTACCACCTTGAACGCTCCTCCGAGACGGTGATCGCGCTGGGCGACGGCACCGAAGAGAGCAACCGGCGGATGCAGGCTGCGCTCGATTTGCTTTGGCCCTATACGGGCGAGATGTTTGCCGATGACGCGGGCGACATCGAGATGGCCGAGGCAGGCGTTGCGCCGCTGCCGTCCACCATGCGTGCGGCGTGGGATCAGACGGTGCAGAGCGTGCTTGCCGAGGCGATGCTGACCGCTCCCCAGAGCGACTTTGCCCACAAGGGCGGGCGCACCGGCAAGCGGCATACTGAGCATCTGGGGCACATGCTCGCCACGATGCAGGTGCTGCAACGCTCGCACCCCGGCGCGGTGTGGTAAGCCCATGGGCGTGACCGAGGCGCAGGTGTGGGACTGGCTCGACGCAGTGCCCGATCCCGAGATCCCGGTGATCTCGGTCGTGGATCTGGGCGTGGTACGCGGCGTCGATGTGACAGGTGCGGCGGTCAAGGTCACCATCACGCCGACCTATTCGGGCTGTCCGGCGATGTCGGTCATCGCGCTGGACATCGAGACGGCCCTTGCCAGACAGGGCGTCACCGACCTGACGCTGGAAACCCGCATCGCCCCGCCCTGGACAACCGATTGGCTGTCGGACAAGGGGCGCGCGCGGCTCGAAGGCTACGGCATCGCGCCGCCCCGGGCTGCAGGCGGCCCCGAAAGGTGCCCGCGCTGCCGATCTACGGCGGTTGAACGGGTCAGCCAGTTCGGCTCGACCCCGTGCAAGGCGCAATGGCGCTGCACGGACTGCCTTGAACCCTTCGACTATTTCAAATGCATCTGAGGGGCGGATGGCACAGTTTCATGCATTGACGGTCACAGCCCTGCGCAAGACGACGCGTGACGCTGTTGAGGTGACCTTTGCCGCGCCCGAGGGCTTTACCTTTGAGCCGGGCCAGTACCTGACCTTTCGGCGCGCGTTTGATGGCGAAGAGCTGCGCCGGTCCTATTCGATCTGTGCCGCCGAAGGCGAGGCGCTGAGGGTCGGGATCAAACAGGTGGCGGGCGGCGCCTTTTCCACTTGGGCCAACACTCAGCTGCAAGTCGGTGACGTGGTCGAGGCGATGCCGCCCATGGGCCGGTTCTACGCGCCCGAGGACGCGCCGCACCTGCTGTGCCTGGCTGCCGGGTCGGGGATCACGCCGATCCTGTCGATCATCGCCACCGTGCTGGAGCGCGACACGCAGGCGCGGGTCACGCTGGTCTATGCCAACCGCACCCCCGCCAGCATCATGTTCCGGGACGAGATCGAAGACCTCAAGAACCGGCACATGGGCCGTCTGAGCGTGGTGCATGTCCTGTCCGGTGACGGGCAGGAGATTGACCTGTTTCGCGGGCGGATCGACGCGGCCAAGGTTGACGCGCTGGTGGCGGGGTGGATCGATCTGCCGCGCGTTACCACCGCCTACATCTGCGGCCCCGAGCAGATGATGCAGACCGTGTCCGCGCGGCTGGAACACCACGGGATGGACCCTGCGCGCATCCGGTTCGAATTGTTCGCCGCCGCCCAGCCGGGCCGCGCGCCGCGCCGCGCCGCGGCAGAGGGTGCGACGGATACGGGCGCGTCGGGGCAGGTCACGTTCGAAGGCGAAACGCGCAGCCTGACCATCCCGCCGGGCACCAGCCTGCTGGACGCCGCCCTGGCCGCCAGCGTGGACGCGCCTTATGCCTGCAAGGCGGGGGTCTGTTCGACCTGCAAGGCGCGGGTCACGGCGGGCGAAGTCGAGATGGTCGCCAATCACGCGCTGGAGGATTACGAGGTCGAGGCGGGCTTTGTCCTGACCTGTCAGTGTTATCCCACCACCGCCGCGCCTGTGACCTGGAATTACGACGAGGCGGGGCATTAGGGCCTAGGCCGGTTCCTCGGGCAGTTGAAACCGCACCAAAGCCCAGACGCACATCGACGCCAGCAGGCCGGACCCGATCCAGAAGGGCACCCGCAGGGCCGCCTCGCGCCCCAGCGTGGGTTCGATCAGCGACACCAGCAGCCCGGCCGAAAACGCGCCCACCGGGATCGCGCCCCAGCCAAAGAACCGGTAGACCGAATTGACCCGCCCGAACAGAGCATCGGGGATCACCCGCTGGCGCAGCGACACGGTGACCACGTTCCACAACATGCCGGCAAACAGCTCGAGAAACAGCGCAATCGCGGCGACGACCGGCGAGGACGTCACCGCCAGCAGAAAGAACGGCACCGGCATGATCATCAGCGCCAGCAGCACCGCGCGGCGCGGCCCGAGGCGCTGGGCGATCCCCGGCCCGGCAAGGCTGCCTGCCACGCCGCCCACCGCGCCCGCCGCCAGGACCAGACCGTGCCCCGCCGCGCTGAGGCCGTAAATCTCCTGGCTCAGCAGGACCAGCAGAGCGATCGACGCCGCCGACACAAGGTTCAGCGCGGCCAGCATCAGCGCCAGCGTCAGCATCCGCCGGTGATCCCGCAACCACGCCAGCCCTTCGCCCAGCTGCACAAGGAACGCGCCCTGTGGGCCGGGCCCGGTACGGGGCAGGGCGGGGATGCGGCTGACGCAAAGCGCGGCCAGGGCAAAGGCGGCAGCATAGGCGACAAAGGGTGCATAGACCGCGGTGGCGATCAGCACGCCGGCGGCGGGCGGGCCGATGAATTTGTTCATCACCTCTTCGGTCGACCAGATTTGCCCATTGGCCCGTTCCAGATCCCGCCGGTCCACAAGATGCGGCAGCAGCGTCTGAGCGGCATTGTCGCGGAATACCTCTGCCGTGCCGATGGCAAAGGCAATTGCGATCAGCGCAAGGATCAGGGGCAGGCGCGCCGGGGCATCCTCGGCCAGCGGCAGGGCCGGCGCGGCGGCGACCAGAGCAACAAGCGCCAGAGCAAAACCAAGCCGCACAAGGTCTGCCCCCAGAACCAGAGCGCGGCGGTCCAGCCTGTCGGTGATCACCCCTGCGGGCAGCGCAAACAGCAGCCAGGGCAGCGTTGCCGCCGCCGAAATGGCCCCGATCCACACCGGTTCGCGGGTGACGAGGGTGGCCAGCCACGGCACCGCCAGCGCGGCGATCCCGTCGCCAAGGTTGGCAACCGAAGCCGAGGCGAACAACGCTCGAAACCGGGGGTTGTCGCGCAGCAGCATTGCGCTGCGGCTATCTGATTGCGCGGGCGACCGCCTCGAGCTGCGACAACGCGGTGCCCCAGCCTTCTTCGAACCCCATCGAGGCATGGCTGGCGCGGTCGGACGCGGATTTGTGCAGCACATGGGCCGAATACAGCGTGCCTCCGCGCGCGGGGCGCAGCACGATCGACGCAGTCATGAACCCGCCTTCGCCGGGGCGGAAGCCTTCGGTCAGGGCGTCGGTAAAGACCAGCCGGGCGTTGGGTTCGGCCACAAGGATACAGCCCTCGCTGGCCTGCCGCGTGCCGTCGGGCATTTCCATCACGGTATAGAACCGCCCACCGGGCGTGGGATCGATTGCGGCCTCGACCGTCTTGACCGGCGCGGGGGTGAACCATTGGCGCAGGTGGCGCGGCGTGGTCCACGCCTTCCAGACCTGCGCCGGAGATGCGGCGAGGTTGCGGCGCAGGACAAGGTCTTTGGACGCGTCTTTCATACGGGTGCGGCCTTTACGAGCAATCACGGCTGTGTTTGTGCCTTTCCGCGCCGGAATGGTCCAGCCCCAAGCGCACCTGTTGGCGTCAGCCCGCCACTGCAGACACCAAAGTGATCACCAGTGACGCGGCAAGCGACATCGCCGCCAGTCCCAAAAGCACAAGCAGTCCGTCATGCGCCAGTAGACCCAGCGCCATCAACAGAACCGCACCGCCAAGGATCGAGGATGAAAAGGGCACAAGTTCCAGCATGGGCATCGCCAGCCCACAGGCCAGCATCAGGCCCCCGACCACCCAGCGCGCGGCGCTGCCTGCCAGCCATCCCAGCCGCCCGCTGCGCGTCATCCCGTCGATCACCCGCGCGCCCCTGTGCAAAAAGCCGGTCGCCCGGTCGATCCGCGCGCCGGGAACGTGGCGACGGGCCAGCACGGCAGGCAGGCGTATGCGGGTGTGCCCGGCCAGCAGCTTGACCGCGCCAAAAGCGATGCAGATCCCCACAACCGAGGTGAACAGCGGCACACCACTCAGCGGCGAAACAAGCGCCGCGCCAAGGATCATCAAAAGCGGCAAGGCGCCCGTTGGACCCAGCGCGCGCACCACCTGATCAAGCGTCACGTCACCTGACGTGTCCAGCCGCGCCACGCGGTCAATGCACGCGCCCAGCGAAGCCTGCGAAGGCGGAGTGAGATAAGCGTCTGCCATACCTGCTCAACCCGCGCCCGTCCTGCACGGTTCCCAAAACCGCTGGCCCATGCGCGGGCAACCGCGTACATGGCCTCTGGCTGAATCTGCAAACGGGAGGCGCGGCATGGCCTTTACTCTGGCAACATGGAACATCAATTCGGTGCGCCTGCGCGCACCGCTGGTCGCGCGCCTGCTGGAAGAAGAGGCCCCCGATGTGCTGTGCCTGCAGGAATGCAAAAGCCCGGTCGACAAGATCCCGGCCGATGTCTTTGCCGCGCTGGGCTACACCCACCTCGTTGCGGAAGGGCAAAAGGGCTACAACGGTGTCGCGATCCTGTCGCGCCTGCCGCTGGAACGGGTCGGGTCGATGGATTTTGCCGGGCTGGGCCACGCGCGCCACGTGGCCGCGCGCCTGCCGAACGGTGTGGTGGTTCAGAACTTTTACGTGCCGGCCGGCGGTGACAAGCCCGACCGCGAGGTGAACGAAAAGTTTGGCCAAAAGCTCGACTACCTCACCGACATGCGCGACTGGTTCCGCAATGAGGCGCCCGAGCGTGCGATCCTTGTAGGCGATCTCAACATCGCGCCGCGCGAGGATGACGTGTGGAACCACAAGCAATTGCTCAAGGTCGTCAGCCACACGCCGATCGAGGTCGCGCATCTGGCCGAAACGCAAGAGGCTGGCAAATGGGTCGACATCACGCGGCAGGACATCCCCGAGGGGCAGCTGTACAGCTGGTGGTCCTACCGGTCGCCAGACTGGGACGCGGCGGACAAGGGCCGCCGTCTTGATCACGTCTGGGCCACGCCGGATATTTCAAACGCCGCGCACGGCAGCCGCGTGCTGCGCGATGTGCGTGGGTGGGACGGCCCCAGCGATCACGCGCCGGTTTTTGCCACGTTCGACCTCTGACGCGAAAAAGGCACGCCCGGGGGCGCGCCTTTTCTTTGGTACGTGCGAACGCGAGGGATCGCGTTACATGGGCGAACGGCCCCGCAAGGCGCGTGCCACCATCGCAACGACGAACAGCACCAGGAACAGAACGAACAGGATCTGCGCGATCCCGGCCGAAGCGCCTGCGATGCCGCCGAACCCGAACAGGGCGGCGATGAGTGCGATGATCAAAAAGGTAACTGCCCAGCCAAGCATGGTAGGT
>JAHDCH010000177.1 GCA_020629995.1 Pseudaestuariivita sp.
GCGGTGATCGGTTTGGGCGCGATGGGATACGGGATCGCAAAGTCCTGCCTGCGTGCGGGCCATGTGACGTACGGCATCGATCTGGACCCCGGCACTGTTGCCCGCTTTGCCCAAGAGGGCGGAGCGCCTGGCGATTTGTCCCAGGTGGCGGCGGATCTTGATGCGGTGGTTGTGGTCGTTCTGAACGCCGCGCAGACCGAAGCGGTGCTGTTCGGAGAACGCGGCGTCGTGCCAAATCTGGGCAAGGGCGCTGTGGTTCTGGCGTGCGCAACCGTGCCGCCCGAGTTTGCGAGGGACATGGCGCAGCGCTGTGCGAAGGCGGGTGTGCGGTATCTGGATGCGCCGATCTCGGGCGGGTCGATCAAGGCAGCAGATGGCGCGCTGTCGATCATGGTCTCGGGCCCACGCGCAGCCTTTGACGCGGCTGGGCCGGTGCTGGACGCAATAGCCGAGACGGTGTTCGAGCTGGGGGATGAGGTTGGAGCCGGGTCGGCAATGAAGGCCGTCAACCAGCTGCTGGCCGGAGTGCACATCGCAACGATGGCCGAAGCCATGACCTTTGGCATGACCCAAGGCGTCAGCCCCAAGGACTTTGCGCGCGTCATCAGCAAATGCGCGGGGACCAGCTGGATGCTGGAAAACCGCGCGCCGCATATCGTGGCCGGAGACTACACGCCGCACAGTCAGGTCAACATCTGGCCCAAGGACCTGGGCATCGTTCTCGACATCGCCAAAAGTGCCGGGTTCGACGCGCCGATCGCGCGCACAGCGCTGGAGCGGTATCTGGAAGCGGTGGACATGGGTCTGGGCCAAGAGGACGACGCGGCGGTGGCCAAGGTATATGCACGGCAGGCGGGGGTCTCGCTGCCGGGTCAGGACGACTGACCGGCGGGCTGGTTCAGAAACGCCAGAGCGGCAGCCACATCGGCAGGATCAAAGGCGGTGTCCGGGGCGGCGGCGCGGGCAGGCTCGACCGCCTGCCGTAGTGATCCGCCGGTGGGCGGCGCATCCAGAAATGCGCCAAGCCCGGCCACGGCTCGTGCAGGATCGGAGATCAGGTCCTCGAACCCGATCCTATGCCAGCGGGCCTCGGGCACGGTGGGTTGAAAAGTCTCGATCAGACCAAGCTGGTGGCGCGTGGTGATCGCCATCCGCACCAGATCGCTGTCGCTGGCGGCCAGTGCGGGGGGGCGGCCAGATGCGGCATAGGCCGCGCGCAGGCAGGTGCGCCCGATCTGGTTGTCGGTCAGCGCAGACATATGCGGCCGCCGCAGGATCGTGGACCGCGGATCGCGGTCAAGGTGCACATAGAGCGCCCGCGGGAAGGCGTTGGCCAGATGCGGCAGGATCAGCGCGCATTCGGGCAGCTTGAAACCCCAGAGCGCAGGCCAACCCGCAGCTTGCAGCATGTGGGTTGCAGCGGACGCGAGGTCTCGCACGATGACGCCGCGTGACCACGCATCACGGTAGCGGAACGTGCGGTGTACGGATCGGTAAACAGCCCCGACCATTTCAAGGCTGTCGCCGGACTTGTTCAGGTCTGACCCTAAAAACGCGCCGCAATCCTGGGCGGCGAGGGACACAAGGCGCGTGCCGCCGCCGCCCCGGCCCAACAGGATGACCGGGCGGTCCAGATGCGCGTTCTGTGCGGCATCAAGGGCGGAGCGGGGATCGGTGCTGTGCGGTGGATCGCCGTATTTCCAAGCCAGATAGCTGTCGCTGCAGTCTTTGTCGGCCTGATAGCGGCGCGTGCGCCGGTCGCGGATCTTGGGGCTGTCCTGGCGGGTCTGGATCAGCGCGCCATCGGGCCCGGCGTATTTGTGGATCGTGGCCGCATCCAGCGCATAGCTGACCAGCCCACGCGCCTGACCGGCCCAGACCATATCGCGCCCGATGTTGTGGATGCTGGGCAGCGCCGGGTCAGGCAGGATGCCCCGGCGGCGGTCAATCACCAGCAATTGCTCATCCAGCCGCTCGACCTCGAAAAAGGGCTGAGCAGACGCAAAGTGATTGCGCGGACGGGCTTGTCCCGGATCAGACCAATGCCCCTGCGCGCCCGCGATGCCCGGGCGCCAGCCCACCGCGCCAAGGCAGGCCCAATCCGGGTCGTGCTGTTCCAAAGCGGTCAGCGAGGCTTGGAACCGGGCCTGCCAGCCGGGGCGCAGCACCACGTCCTCGTGCACAAAGGCGACCAGATCATGTCGGGCCTGCTTCAGCCCTGCGCACATCGCGGCGCTCAGCGTGTCAAAGCTTAGGTTGGCGGTGTTGTCGATCACGATCAGCTGGTTCATCGGATCATGCACCGCGGGCGAGGTGGCCAGGTTGTGCAGAAAATCGTCGCAGAACCGCACGCAGACAAAGCTGATCGGCCGGGTCGGCGCGGGCAAAGACTTGTCAAATTCGGGATAGCTGCGCAGGGCGCGCGGGGCGGCGTCTGTGCTCATGCGATGTCCGCGGGGCGCGACGCGGTCTCGTACAATTCATAATCGGCGGCATAGATCTGTTCGATCCGCCGTATCTGCCCGGGCGTGGGGGTCAAATCGGCACGGTCCTTGTTCACATTGTGCGGTGCGGTCTGTGCCAGATCGTCGGGCAGCCCACAGCGGCGCAGAATGGCCTGAAGACCGACTGACGTGTCCTCGGTGCGGATCACGTGATCCAGCAGCAGTCGGCCCGCATCATCCGTCACATCCGGGGCCATGGGCGCGGTGTGGGTGGTAAAGTGGTTGTCCACCGGACGGTAGATCGAGTCAGACGCACGCGCCCGTTCGACAAGACCCAGGAACAGAGAAAACTGTCCGGACGCATCCCCGGGTACATCGCGGCCTTGGTCCGCCAGAAAGTCCAGGAACGAGCGTTGGTCGACACGGCGCTTGGCGAGGTAGAAAAACATGCTGAGCGCCCGGTCGAGCGGGTCACGCGCAAAGGCAAATTTGACCAGCCTGTCCCAGTCATCGGGGTAGAGAAAACGTTGCGCGAACTGGCATCTGCGGAATTGATAAGCGCCCAAGGGCACGCGGTAGTTGTTCAGCACATCGTTCCACTGGCCGCGCGGGCTTTGGATAAAGCTGACCGGCTGTTTGACCCGTGGCGCATTGATATAGTGATCGCCCAGCGCACGGCGCACAAAGCCGCCGGCAGATTTCTTGACATGCAGCCAAAAGAACGGGGCGATGCGGTTGGGGTCAGTCATGGCGGGGGATCCCGTCCAGCAAAGCCCTGGCCGCGTCAATCAGGCGAGAAGGCAAATCCCCTGTGGCATCCGGCGCGGGAGGGGCGGACCAGTCGAGCGTCGCGGTTGCACCTTCAGCCTCGGGCAGACCGGCAAAATGCAGGATGCGGCGCGCGGTGACATCCGGCGCCTCGGCCATGTCGGACGGCGACAGGACAAGGTGCCTGTCCGGGTAGACTTCGCGGCACAGGGTCAGCGCACGGGTGTGCGCAGCCAGCCAGTAGTCCAGAGCGCGGGTGCGCAGACTGCCGATCGGGTCGAAATGCACGCGTTCGCCCAGCAGGTAACTGCCCCAGGACCGCGTTTGACCATGGGCCGACCCATGCGCCGCCACGATTGGGTCGCCGATCACATGGATCACCCTCAGGTCTGGGATTGCCGAGTTGAGCTGTGGCAAGACCAGATGCGCCAATGCTGACGCCGCTGCCCAGCAGGGGTGTGATTGCGCTGGCGGCGGTGCTGCGTCTTTCAGCGCGGCAAAGGCCTGTTTGCGGGCTATCTCGGGCGCGCTGGTGCCAAGCCGGCTGATGACCTTGCCCAGAGCATCCAGTGCTGCCGCGGCGTCTGCATCGCCGCGCAGGTCGCCCTGGGTCATCGCGCGGTGAAACAGTCCGAGCGCGCGCAGCACCTCGGGGTCGCGGGGAAACCGGTTGATCCAGGCCTGACGGTCCAGGAACAGGTCAAACCATGCGCTGGTGCCATCGTCAGCGATGCTGCCGGATCCGGCCCAGGTGCCGTGCGCCTCGAGAAGTCTTGCTATGCCGCCCAGCGGGGCAGCTTCCAACCCCGTCACCAGGATCGGCGGGCGGGCAAAGTCACCCGGCTGACGCCCCGCGCTCAGGTGCGTGGGGGCGGGGGCCGTCCTCACCTTGCTGACCGCCGGCATGTGGACGGGCTGCGCGAACTTGGCGCTGCGCTGGGTCATGCGGCCAAAATAGATCACATCCGCGCAATCGGCCTTGTACGGTGGTGTGCCACGCAGGGCTTCAAATTCCGGGCCAAACCGCGCCATGGGATTGGCTGCATGGCTGGTGCCTGTCGCCGCGCCGTCGTGGATCTGGTGAAAGACCGCCTCGCCCAGCAGCATCACCGGTTGCGCCCCGTCCAGCGTCACGGCGCGGTTGCGAAAGTCCATGGCCGCCAATCCGCCGCCTGCAGCCTGGAACCCCTGGTCGAAACCGCCCAAAGCGTCCCACATCGGGCGTGGCAGAGCGATCCAGCTGCATTCGGGAGGGAAGCCGCCCAGATAGCCCAGCCGCGATGACGGGGCGAGCGTGCCGATGTCGAACAGGGCATAGCCATCCTGCGGCCAGCCCGAGGCGTCCAGCATCGCATCCTCGACATCCTTGCCATACCCTGCGTCGCGGCTGAAGCGCTGCGCTTCGGGACCAAGATGCGCGGACACGGCCGCGACGACCGGCCGGTCGGCCAGGTCCAGCGCACGCAGGGTCTGCGCCACAAGACCCGGGCTGGCCATCCGCGCGCCGTCGATGATCAGCGCGATGTTGTCGCCCTGCGCCATCCCTGCGCCAAGGTTGATCGCAGCGACCGGCGATGGCGAGGCCGTGTCGTGGTAGTGATAGCGAAACCCGTCCCCAAGCGCCGTGACACGCCCCGCATCAAGAGGACGGTCCGAGCCGTTGTCGATCGCGATCACCTCATAGTCGGCGGCATCCACATCGCGCTGATACCCCGGAGCCAACGACTGCAACGTGCGCGGTCCTTCGCGCTGCATGTTGTAAAAGATGACAAGGATCGACAGCTTCATGACGCGATGCTGCGCGCAGTCAGGTCCGACCAGAGATCAAGCGCGGCCTCTGGGAGAGCGATCTCTGGGTCATGGGTGTGGCGCAGTGTCCTGTCGAAAAAGCCGGCGATGGCTGCCGGCTGCGGCAGGTTCAGCGCCTCGGCCATCGCGCGAAGGGCGGACAGGTAGCGCGCATCTGGCCAATCGAACGACACCAGCGGCATGCCCGTTGCCCGGACCTGCGCAAGAAGCCGCGTGTTGTAGGCAACCCACAAATCGGCGCAATGCGGCACGGTCACTTCATCCAGTTTCCTGGGCTGGCGTTTGCGCAGCGATGCAACGACGGCGGCGGGATGGCGAAATGTCCCTGCACAGGCCGCGCCCGGCGCCGCATTCAGCCACGCGTCCAGCACAAGCAACAGGCGCGGATCCTTCAGGCCGTGTGGCAGGCCCTGCCGTGCCAGCGAGGCAAGCACGCGGGCCTGTTCGCGGCTCTGCTCTGCGCTCCATTCGAGGGGCGGCGCGTCGGCGGGCGGCGGCGCGTTCCAGGCATACCCGTTTGCCGCAAGCACAGCATCGTTCAGCTGGCGCACATCATCGCGTTCGCGGTTGCCCTTCGGGTTGTGCTTGTTGGCTGTGCTGACCTCGCCCAGATGCAGCCCGGCCTGCTGCAAGGCTCCGGCAAGACAGGATGTGCCGGACCGGTGCATCCCGAGAACCAGAACCGGAGACGCCTGTTGTACCGCGCGTGGCATGAGTGTTCGTAGGATCCTAGTCAGAGACCTGCGCAAGGTGCCGTGTAAACCGGCGCTTGGCAACCGTGGCCACGGGACCGGCGTCGCGGTGGGGCAGGTGGGATCGCAATGGTTTGAAAATGGTCGGAGTGGCGAGATTCGAACTCACGACCCCTGCCTCCCGAAGACAGTGCTC
>JAHDCH010000178.1 GCA_020629995.1 Pseudaestuariivita sp.
GCGAAGGGCAGGCCTGAGCGCGGTGCTTCATGAGTGGCGGCGGCCTGGCATTGGCCGGGGATGCCATCGTATTCGGCGTACATCAGGATGGTGGGGCCGGGGCCGCTCGACCAATGCGCGCAGAAGGCGGTGGGCATGCCGCCCGAGCCTTCCTCGACGTCGAAGCCCTCGGCACGCAGGCGGGCGACGTACCAGGCCGCCGATTGGTATTCGCGCCAGGCGGTCTCGCCATAGTCAAAAATCGTCGCGGTGGCAGCGCTGAGGTCTGCGCGGTGGGCCGTGACCCAGGCGCGGGCGGTGGCTTCGGCGCTCATGTGCTGAGGTCGCGGTGCACCATCTCGATCGCGCGCCCCAAGCGGTCGACGATGGTGTCGACATCGGCGCGGGTGATGATCAGCGGCGGCGACATGATGTTCAAAGGGCCGATGGGGCGGACGATCAGGCCCAGCTCTTCGGCCTTGTCCGAGATGCGTTTGCCGATGTTCACCTCGTCGGGGTGCAGGGCACGGGTGGCTTTGTCGGCGACGTTCTCGATACACATCATCAGCTTGCGGCCGCGCACCTCGCCCACGGTGGGCAGGTCCGCCAGCGTCGCCAGTTGCGCTTCGAAATAGGGGCCGATGTCCTGCACGTGGGTGAGGATCTCTTCGCGCTCCATGATTTCGATATTCTTCAGCGCGGCGGCGCAGCACACCGGGTGGCCCGAATAGGTGAAGCCGGAGGTGTACCAGCGGGCCGGGTCCGAGCTGATCGCGGCATGGATGCGGTCGGAGTAGATCATTGCGCCGATGGGAAGGTAGCCCGAAGACAGCCCCTTGGCTGAACAGATGATGTCGGGCTGGACGCCGAATTCGTCCCATGACGCGAACCAGTGGCCGAGCCGGCCCCAGGCGGTGACGACTTCGTCGGCGACAAAGAGGATGTCGTGCTTTTGGCAGACCTCCCACATCGCCTTGAAGTACCCATTGGGCGGGACGATCACGCCGCCTGCGCCCATGATCGGTTCAGCAAAGAAGGCCCCCACCTTGTCTGCGCCGATCTCGGCGATCTTGGCTTCGAATTCATCGACCAGCCACTGGGTGAAGGTGGCGTCGTCCATCCCTGCGCCGACGCGGTAGGGGTAGGGGGCCGAGATGTGGTGGATCGTGTCCGACAGATAGCGGAATTCGGGCGCGCGGTCGCCGGGTTTGTTGCCGATGGACATGCTGGCGTAGGTGCTGCCGTGATAGCCGTTGTCGCGCGCGATCACATGATGCTTTTCAGGCCGTCCGCGAGAGGATTGGTAGAAATGCACCATGCGGAAGGCGCTGTCGACCGCCGTGGATCCGCCGGTGGTGAAATGCACGCGGTTGAGATCCCCGGGCGCCTTTTCGGCGATCTTGGCGGCCAGCATCGCGGCGGGGCCATTGGTCATGTCGACAAAGGTCGAGGAGAAGGCCAGCTCGCGCACCTGATCGGCGATGGCATTGGCCATTTCCTCGCGCCCCAGCCCGATATTGGTACACCACAGGCCGCCGACCGCGTCGATATACTCCTTGCCGTCTATGTCCGTCACGCGCGCGCCAGTGCCGCTGGCCAGGATCAGCTGCGCGTCCTGTTCGAAGGCTTCGAAATTGGTCCAGGGACGCAGGGCATGGCGCTTGTCTTGGGCGGCAAGGGTGGTGGCAAGGTTGGACATGGGGCGACTCCTTTGTGCAACTTGTAATTCATTCCAAACTTGAGTTCAATTCCAGTCTGTGACAGGGTGCGATCATGAGTTTGCGAGAAGATCAAAAGACCACGCGCCGCGAGGCGCTGCTGCAGGCCGCGGCGCGGCTGTACCTGGAGCGCGGGTTCGAGGATGTGCGCGCCGAAGAGATTGCCGAGGCGGCCGGGTCGTCCACGGCGACGCTGTACAATTACTTTGGCGGCAAGGGTGACATGCTGATGACGCTGGTCACCCGCGAATCCGAGATGATCCTGGCCGAGACGGCGCCGCTGGTCGAAAACCCGCCCGATCTGGCGAGGGACGCTTTTGCGCAGCTGTTTGCGGCGTGGTTCGATCCCAAGGCGATCTTGCTGAACCGGGCGCTGTGGCGGCAGGGGATTGCCCTGTCGTTCACCGAAACCGAGACCGAAGCCGCGCAGAAATTCCGTGATTTCGATCACAAGCTGGCCGAGCAGGTGCGGGCCCTGGCCGAAACGCTGCAGGCCCGGGGCGCGCTGCGCGGAAATGTCGAGGCCCGGCCTTTTGCCACGGCGCTGTTCAACAATGTGAACATGCTGTTCTTTGAGTATGCGCGGTCCGGCGACATGACGCTGGAGGACCTGCGCGCCGAAGTGGCGGCGACGGTTCTGGCGGTCGTGTCGGTGGCCGAGCCGGGACGGGTGCAGGCGCGCGGCTAGGCCGCTTGCCTTTTGCGCGCGGCGCGGCCTAGGCTGGCGTCTGACACGAGGCCAAAGGCAGGGACCGACGTGACCGACGCCCCGACATCGCAGCTGTATCCGGCGCTGTTCAGCGATGCCGGCATCATGGCAATTGTGTCCGACGCGGCGCAGGTTGCGGCGATGATCCGGGTCGAGGCGGCCCTGGCCCGGGCCGAAGGCGCAGTGGGCGTGATCCCAAAAGACATGGGCCAGGCCCTTGCAGGAGCGCTGGATCGAGCGGATGTGCCGCTGCATGCGCTGGCACAGGGTGCCGCATTGGCGGGTGTTGCCGTGCCCGCGCTGGTGGCTGAATTGCGGACACAGCTGCCGCAGGAGGCGGGGCATTGGCTGCATTGGGGCGCGACTTCGCAGGATATCGTGGATACAGCGCTGGTTCTGACCGCGCGCGAGGCGCTTGGCCTGCTGGCCGAGCGGCTGGCGCGGGTGCTGGACAGTCTGGAAGCCTTGTCGCGCCGGCACGAGGCGCTGCCGATGGCCGGGCGCACACGCGGGCAGGTCGCCACGCCGATCACCTTCGGACTGAAGGCTGCCCGCTGGGCCCAGCCGCTGGTGCAGGCCGAGGCGGGGCTTGGGCAGCTGCGCGATCAGGCATTCCGGGTGCAGTTCGGCGGGGCGTCGGGCGCAGGCACGGCGGTCGCGCCGCACGGCCCGAAGATCGGCGCGGCGCTGGCCAAAGAGCTGGGATTGCGCAACGTGCCGCCGTGGCACACGGATCGCGGACCGTTTCGGGCGATGGCACGCTGGGCCGAGGATGTCGCGCTGGGTGTCGCCAGGTTCGCCGGGGATGTCCTGCTGCTGGCCCGGTCCGAGATTGCCGAAGTCACCGCGGGCACAGGGGGCGGATCATCGACCATGCCGCAAAAGGCCAATCCGGTGACGGCGGAAGCCGCGCGCTCGGCGGCCGAGGTGGCGCGGACCGAAGCCACCGCGCTGAGTGCGGCGGGTGTTCAGGCCGAAGAACGCGATGGTACATACTGGCCGCTGGAATGGCTGTACCTGCCCCGGATGTTGAGCGCGCTGGGCGCAGTACTGGCTCATGCCGAGACGCTGGCGGGCACAGTACAGCCGGTGCCGGGTGCGATGGCCCGCACATTGGAGGAGCATCCGGGGGTGATGGCCGAAGCGGCAAGCTTTGCGCTGGCGCGGCAGATGCCCCGCGCCGAGGCGCAGGCGCGGATCAAGGCGGCGCTGGGCGGCAAAGACGGTCTGGCGGCAGCGCTGGGCGGGATCGAGGATGCAAGCCGGGTGCTGGACCCGGCCAGTGTCGTGCCGGCTTGCAGCGCTGAAGCCGAGCGAGTCTGGGCAGAGCGTGTCCGGTGGGAGGGATCATGGACGTAACGGATGTAGACAGTCTTGTGGCCGAGCTGGCGGCAAAGGCCCCCGGCAAACGGGTGATCGTTGGGATCGCCGGCGCGCCGGGGGGGGGCAAATCCACGCTGGCCGAAGCGCTGAAGGCGCGGCTGAATGACGGGGCAGAGGGCCGCGCGGCAGTGCTGGGCATGGACGGGTTCCACTATGACGACGCCGTGCTTGAGGCCAGAGGCCACAGGGCCCGCAAGGGCGCGCCGCACACGTTTGACGTGGGCGGTCTGGCGGCAACGCTGGCAAGGCTGCGCGCGGGAGGCGCGGATGTGGCCGTGCCGGTCTTTGACCGGAGCATGGAGCTGAGCCGGGCCAGCGCCGAGATCATCGCAGCAGAGGTCGAGATCGTGCTGGTCGAAGGCAATTACCTGCTGACCGATCAGGGCGACTGGGCCGCGCTGCGGGATGCCTTTGACCTGAGGATCATGGTCGAGGTTCCCGAGGCCGAGCTGGCGCGCCGGCTGACCGCAAGGTGGCAAGGCTATGGCCTCGGGCCGGAAGAGGTGCACGCCAAGCTGCACGAAAACGACCTGCCCAACGGCGCCTACGTAAGAGAGCGCAGCGTGGCCATAGACCGCGTGGTGCGCGAGGGATGATGCGCGCAGGACTGATCGGGACGGGCATGGTGGCGGCCACGTACGCGGCGGCGATCGCGGCGTCCACGAAGGTGCGGCTGAGCCGGGTGGCTGCGCGCACTCAGGCCAGCGCTGACGGTTTTGTCGCCGCGCATCCCGGTCTTGGCGCAGAAGCCTGCGCGGGCGCGCTGGAACTGGTGACCGACCCGGAGGTGGATTTTGTCATCCTCGCAACGCCGCCCGACGCCCGCGAGGCCGCGGTGCACGGCGCGATCCTGGCGGCCAAGCCGGTGCTGATGGAAAAGCCGGTCGAGCGCGATTTGCCGCGCGCCCGGGCCTTGGTCGAAGCGTGCGAAGCGGCAGGGGTGCCGCTGGGGATTGTGCTGCAGCACCGGGCGAGGCCGGTGGTGGCGGACCTGACAGAGCGGATGGCGCAGCTGGGCCAGCTGCACGCGGTCGAGGTGGCGGTGCCATGGTGGCGGCCCCAGGCCTATTACGACGCGCCGGGTCGGGGCACTTATGCGCAGGATGGCGGCGGCGTTCTGATCACGCAGGCGATCCACACGCTGGACCTGATGCTGAGCCTGACGGGGCCGGTGACCGAAGTGACGGCGATGGCGGCCACCACGGGTTTTCACCAGATGGAGGCCGAGGATTTTGTCAGCGCGGGGCTGAGGTTTGCAAGCGGCGCGGTGGGCACCCTGTTCGCCAGCACAGCCAGCTATCCGGGCCGGGGCGAAACGATCACCCTGCACGGGGCGCAGGGCTCGGCAACGCTGGAGGCCGGTCAGGTCAGGATAAGCTGGCAGGACGGGCGCGACGAGGTGCTGGGTGCGGCGGCGGCCTCGGGCGCAGGAGCGGACCCCATGGCGTTTACCAGCGATTGGCACCAGTGGGTGATCGAGGATTTCGCGCAGGCCGTGGCCGAGGGCCGCGCGCCGATGGTGCCGGGCCGGGAGGCGCTGGCCGTGCACGGGTTGATCGGCGCGCTCGAGCGGTCGGCCCGCGAAGGGCGAAGGGTGGAGGTGGGCTGAAGGCCCCGGATCAGGTCCGGGGCTGGTGCCGCGTTGGGGAGGAGATAATGGCGCTAAAGCTGGGTGTTCTGGGAATAGATCACGGCCATATCTTTGGCATGCTGGGGCATATGCAGGACCGGGGCTGCACGTGCGACGCCTTTTGGAGCGACGGGCCGGCAGTGACCGAGGCGAAGTTTGCCGAAGTCTTTCCTGGCGTCGCGCGCGTCGAGGACCGCAGGCGGATCCTGGACGACCCGAGCATCGACATGATCCTGATCTCGGCCGTGCCAGGGGACCGCGCCGCGCTGGCGATCGAGGCGATGGAGGCGGGCAAGGACGTGATGGTCGACAAGCCCGGTTGCACGACGCTCGATCAGCTGGAGGCGCTGCGCGAAGTGCAGGCACGGACGGGGCGCATCTGGTCGGTCAACTTTTCCGAAAGGTTCCAGGTTCCGGCGGTCACCAGAGCGGACGAGCTGGTGCAGGCGGGCGCGATTGGCCGGGTGATCCAGACGCTGGGCATCGGGC
>JAHDCH010000179.1 GCA_020629995.1 Pseudaestuariivita sp.
CCGGGGACCGCACTTTCTTTTTGCACGGCGAAGCGCTGAGCCTGATCAGCGCAAGGATCGACGGAGCCGATGCAGCCCCGGACATCACCCCACAAGGGCTGACCTGCGCCGTGCCGGACGCGCCATTTGTCTGGGAGGCCGAGGTCGAGATCGACCCGCAAGGCAACACCGCGCTCGAGGGGCTGTACATGTCGAACGGCATGTATTGCACGCAATGCGAGGCCGAGGGCTTTCGCAAGATCACCTATTATCCCGACCGCCCCGACGTGATGGCAACCTTCACGGTGCGGATCGAAGGCGATCTGCCGGTGATGCTGTCCAACGGCAACCCGGCGGGTGACGGGATGGGATGGGCCGAATGGCACGACCCATGGCCCAAGCCCGCTTATCTGTTCGCGCTGGTGGCCGGGCACCTGGTCAATCACCCCGGCAGCTTTCGTACCGCGTCGGGCCGCGATGTGACGCTGAACATCTGGGTGCGCGAGGGGGATGCCCACAAATGCGCCTTCGGGATGGAGGCGCTGAAACGCTCGATGGTCTGGGACGAAGAGGTCTATGGCCGCGAATACGACCTGGACGTGTTCAACATCGTGGCGGTCGATGATTTCAACATGGGCGCGATGGAAAACAAGGGCCTCAACGTCTTTAACTCGGCCGCCGTGCTGGCCAGCCCGGAAACCGCGACCGATGCCAACTTCGAACGGATCGAAGCGATCATCGCGCATGAGTATTTCCACAACTGGACCGGCAACCGCATCACCTGCCGCGACTGGTTCCAGCTGTGCCTCAAGGAAGGGCTGACCGTGTTCCGCGACGCCCAGTTCACCGCCGACATGCGCAGCGCGCCGGTCAAGAGGATCGGCGACGTGATCGACCTGCGCGCGCGCCAGTTTCCCGAAGACCAGGGGCCCCTGTCCCACCCCGTCCGCCCGGACCGCTATCAGGAGATCAACAACTTCTATACGGCCACCGTCTATGAAAAGGGCGCCGAGGTGATCGGGATGCTGCGCCGGCTGGTGGGGGCCGAAGCCTATGCGCGCGCGTGCGATCTGTATTTCGAACGCCACGACGGGCAGGCCTGCACGATCGAGGATTGGCTGGCCGTGTTCCGCGATGCCACTGGCCGTGATCTGACGCAGTTCAAACGCTGGTACACGCAATCGGGCACCCCACGAATTTTCGCCGAAAATTCGTACGCAGATGGCACCCTGACCCTCACCCTGCGCCAGGAGACGCCGGCGGATGCCAACCAGGCCGAAAAGCTGCCGCAGGTGATCCCGGTGGCCGTGGCGCTGTTTGGGCAGGACGGTGCCGAGCTGCGCGGCGAAGAGATGCTCGAGCTGACCGAGGCCGAGCAAAGCTTTGCCTTCGCAGGCCTGCCCGAACAGCCGGTGGTGTCGCTGCTGCGCGGCTTTTCCGCGCCGGTCGTGCTCGAAACCGTGCCGCCCCGCGAGGAACGCTTGTTCCTGTTTGCCCATGACACCGACCCGTTCAACCGCTGGGATGCGGGCAATGGCCTCGCGCGCGAAGCGCTGCACGACATGGTCACGCAAGGCGCAGCGCCGGATGCGGGCTATCTGGATGCGCTGGCCGGGATCATCCGCGATGAAAGCCTCGACCCGGCCTACCGCGCGCTGATGCTGGCGCTGCCCGGCGCGTCCGAGATGGCGCAGATGCTGCACAAGGGCGGCACCACGCCCGACCCCGACGCGATCCACGACGCGGGCGAGACGCTGAGGCAGGCGCTTGCCACCACGCTGCAGGACGATCTGGCTCGCCTCTATGCGGCCCACCAGGTGCCCGGCCCCTATGCGCCCGACGCAGGCCCGGCGGGCCAGCGGTCGCTGGCCAACGCGGTCCTTGGCCTGATCACCCGGCTGGACGGTGGCGCGCAGGCGCAAAAACAATACGACAGCGCCGACAACATGACCCAGCAACTGGCCGCCTTTGGCTGCCTTCTGAAGGCGCGCAAGGGCGACAAGGCCACGCAGGCGTTCTATGACCAGTGGCAGGACGACCGTCTGGTGATCGACAAGTGGTTCTCGATGCAGGTGATGTTTGCCGCGCCGCAAGACGCCGTCGCAACGGCCGCCGCGCTGACAGAACATGCCGACTTCGACCCCAGGAACCCCAACCGGTTCCGCGCCACGCTGGGCGCGATGGCGATGCACCACGCAGGGTTCCACCGCGCCGACGGGTCGGGCTATGCGATGCTGGCCGACTGGCTGATCACGCTGGATGCGCTCAACCCGCAGACCACCGCGCGCATGTGCACGCCCTTCCAGACCTGGCGCCGCTATGACGCGGGCCGTCAGGCCCATGCCCGGACCGCGATGGAGCGCGTCTTGGCCCAGCCGGACCTGTCGCGCGACACAACAGAAATGCTCAGCCGCATCGTAAAAGGATAACCCCCATGACCCGCAAGACCCTGTTCATCACCGGCGCCTCAACCGGGATCGGCGCGGCCGCCGCGCGGCTGGCCGCCGAGGACGGCTGGAATGTCGCCATCGGATACCTCAGCTCCGCGGATGCCGCCGAGGCGGTCGCCGACGAGGTCCGCGCGCGGGGCGGAGAGGCGCTGTGCGTGCAGGGCGACGTGGGCGATCCGGCGGCGATCCCCGGCATCTTTGCCGCCGCCGACGCGCTGGGGCCGCTGCAGGGCTTTGTCAACAATGCCGGCATCGTCGCCCCCACCGCGCGGGTCGAAGACTATACCCCCGAACGCGTGGCGCGCATCTTTGACGTGAACGTCATCGGCTCGATCCTGTGCGCGCGCGAAGCGGTGCGCCGCATGTCGACCAAGCACGGCGGCTCGGGCGGCAGTATCGTCAACATCTCGTCCGCCGCCGCCTATATCGGATCGCCCAACCAATACGTGGACTACGCGGCCTCGAAGGCGGCGATCGACACGTTCACCAAGGGTCTCGCCCTTGAGGTCGGGCAAGAGGGCATCCGCGTCAACGCGGTGCGCCCCGGCCTGATCGAAACCGGCCTGCATGCCAAGGGCGGAGAGCCGGGCCGCGCCACAAAACTGGCGCATATGGTGCCCATGGGCCGCTCGGGCTCGGCCGAGGAAACGGCGCAGGGCATCGTGTGGCTGCTGTCGGACAGGGCGTCTTATGTGACGTCGACAACGCTGGATGTGACCGGCGGGCGCTAGGCCATGGCCGCCTCTGACACCCTGCGCTTTGCCCGCCCCGCGCGCACCCGGCGCAATCTGGTGATCGTTGGCGCGGTGCTGGCCGGGTTGGTGCTGGCGCGGGTGGTGTTGGACGCAGCCTGGCCGTTTGTGGTGCTGGGCGGGCTTTTGGTGCTGCCGGCACTGTGGGATATAACAACGGGCCGGGTGGCCGAGCTGATCCTCCACCCCGACAGGCTGGCATGGCGCACAGCAGGCCAGACCGGCGAGGTGCCTTATGCGGACATAGAAAAGGTGTCGCTGGACACGCGGCTTGACCTGTCGGTGCGGCTGACGCTGATCCTGCGCGGCGGCGCACGGATCAAGCTGCCGCCCGAATGCACCCCGCCCAAGGCCGATGCCGCCGCCGCGCTGGAGGCGCGTGGGCTGACGGTTGACCAAAGCGCCTTTGCGCTGCTCTAGCCGCACCGGCAGAACCCGGCCGGGCAAAACCCCGCCCATCGGCAAACCTTTGCGGGAACCACGCCCCGCATCACCACGTCATAGGGATGTCACGCAACAGATGTTTGACTGCCCCCTATGGAAGATCGCCTCGACCGCTTGATCGCCGACCGCGCGCCCTGGCTTTTTGCCCAGCGACCCGGAGCCGCGCCGCTGCGCCGTGCAATGATGTCCCTGTTGGGCTATCCGCGCACGGTCGAGCTGGCCGAGCGGTTTCGCCCCTTGCCCAGCGATGCGATCATGGACAGCATGGCCGCGATGCTGGCGCGCGACGTCATTGTGGACGGGCTTCAGCACGTGCCTCGCAGCGGCCCGGCCCTGATCGTCAGCACCCACCCCACCGGCATCGCCGATGGCATCATGCTGCACCATGCCTTGCGCGCCCGGCGGCCGGATCTGTATTTCTTTGCCAATCAGGACATCCTGCGTCTGTTGCCGCAGATGCAGGACATGATCTGTCCCGTTGAATGGCGCCAGGATCGGCGCAGCCACGCCAAGACCCGCGCCACCATGACCTATGTACGCCGCGCCGCCGACGCAGGCCGGCTGGGCGTGATCTTTCCATCCGGGCGTCTGGCCCAAAGGCGGGGAATGACGCTGGTGGAACGGCCCTGGATGGCCTCGGCCGCGATGATCGCGCGCAGGTTCGACCTGCCTGTGGTGCCCGTTCACATCGCCGCGTGCAATTCCATGCTGTTTTACCTTTTCGACAGAATTCATCCAACGCTGCGCGACATTACCCTGTTTCACGAGACGCTGAACAAGGCGCATCAGCCGTTTCGGATCACGCTGGGCGCGCCGATCCCGCCCGCGCATGTGCCCGCCCGGTCGCCCGATGGCATCGCGCTTTTGCGCCGCGCCGCGCTGGCGCTTGGACCGGCGCCATCCATTGGCCCACGCCTGGGCAGCACCAAACCGCCGCGGGCAGCCCCCGGCGCACAGGATTGGCCCCGACCACAGGCGTCGGGCTGACGCGCCGCACCGCGCGGCGCACACCGCGGCCCGTTAACCATTTTTGTCACCAATCCGGGGTCCAGAACCCCGACTGCGCCGCGGCTTGGAACAATCGACGGAAATTGGGCAGCCTGCCCGACTTTTTGCGGAAAATGGCCCCGAACTTTGTCGGGGTCTGGCACCGCCCGGCCCCGTTTACGCCCCAAATCCGCGCGACACACAGGGACATGACCCATGCAGACCGGATCGAAACCTACATGCCCAGATTGTCACAGCTTACGCGCGCCCTGATGACCCCTTTGGAAGGGTTTCTGGCCGCACGGGTGCCCACGCCCGAAGCTCCTCTGCCGCAATCGGCGCTGCGGCAACAGCATCTGAGCCCGAGGCTGGTGATTCCCACCTGCGAAAAGTCGCGTGAAGAGACAGAACAGGGCTGGCATCACAGCCAGGGCCTGCACCTTGCGCGGCAGGAACGGTGGGAAGACCTGTCGCACCTGATCTGCCAGTTCGACATGATGCGCGCCACCACCGCCGGCGGCACGCCTGTGCCCGCCCTTCTGGCGCAAGGCGCGCGGGCGGACACCGCGCGATCCTCGCACCCGGCCGGATCGACCAAGGCGCTGCAGGCCCGGCAGGCCGGCGTTCTTGAACTGGACCTTGTGGCGCAGGAATACCCAGACGACGCCGCCACGGCTCTGGTCGCGATCCTGGCGCATATCGATCTGGGCTGGGCGTTCCGCGGCGAAGGCTGGACCTCTGAGATGGCGGTGCAGGACCACGAATCCTTTGCCCTGCACTTCGACCGCGCCAACACGCTGCTGGACATCACCGAAGCACGCATCGCACAGGCCGAGCCGCAAAAGGACATGCCGCCTGTCGCCGCCCTTGCCGCCGCACGCTGCGCGGCGCTGCCCGGGTCCGAACGCCCCTCGGCGCAGGTGGTCGGCTGCTATGACAAGCTGATCACGCTGGACCCCGGCGCCCCCTGCCACATGCGCGCCTTTGGCAATCACCTGTTGCCGCGCTGGTTTGGCACCTACGAGCTTTTGAACCTCGAGGCGCGCCGCATGGCGGTCAAGACGCGCGACACCTGGGGCCATGGCGGCTATGCCTGGACGTATATGGATGCGCTGCTGGTCGATGAACGCGCCTACGAGGCGCTCGATACCGATTATTTCCTCGACGGGGTGCGCGATATCCTCACCCACCGGCCCGAGCAGCATCTTGCCAACCTCTTTGCCGCCTACCTTGGCGTGTCGACCCGGTCGAGCGCGGCACAGACCGGCGACACCGTGGCCATCAATCGCGCCC
>JAHDCH010000180.1 GCA_020629995.1 Pseudaestuariivita sp.
CGCGCAGCGCTGGCGGCGTGCGGGTGTTCAACACCGGCAAGGGCGAAGAGGTCGTGTCGGTCGCATGGATCGCCGAACAGGGCGACGAGGACGACGCCGACGCGTGATCTGCCCACGCCTTTGCGGATGATTTTCGCAAAAGCCCACTTGCAAAACTAGGCGCCGCAGCTGTCCAAACGGCTGCGGCGCCAGTCATTTTGCGCAAATCCGCCTTTTGCCCTTTGCATCAAAAACAGCCGCCGAGGCGGCAAACCTATCCTTTCGAGACTCTCATTTATCCCAAAGGGCGTTCAGATATCCCGCCGTTTCGTTGCTGCAAAGCCGCCATTTCGCGAAATCAACGGCAGGGCAGCGGCGCAACCGCCTGATTGCGAGACCGCCGCGAGAGCCCGATTGTGAGTAGGACAACCGCACCAGGCACAAGGCGCGGTATGAGTGGGGCAAAGACACATGGAAAACTGGGACGACCTGAGGATCTGCCTTGCACTGGCGCGGCACCGCACGATGGCGGCCGCGGCCCGCGCCATGGGCACGAACACTGCGACCGTCTCGCGGCGGATTGCGCGGATGTCGTCTGACCTTGGCGCGCAATTGTTCGTCAAGGACCAGGCGAAATGGTCTGTCACCCCGCTGGCCCAGGCGCTTGCGCAACTGGGCGAGGACGTCGAGGCGCGGCTGACCGAGATCCTGCAGAGCCGCGACGTGGTACTGGGGCAGACAAAGCTGCGCATCTCGGCCGATCTGTGCATCATGCAGACGGAACTCATGCGTGTTTTCAATGGTTTGTCCGATAGCTTTCCCGGCGTCGATTTTGAAATTTCGATGTTTCCGGCCAGCCTTGCCATGGGCGAGACCGATCTTGTCCTAAGCTATGATGCACCCGCCGAAGGTCGCATCATCCGCTCGCGGGTGCTGGATGAAACGATCAGCCTGTACAATTGCCCCGCCCACGGTGTCCGCAGCGACGACTGGATCGAAATCGTGCTGGGCCCCGGGGCGCACACATGGACCGACGCGCTGGAGGAATACTTTGGCAGACCACCGAGGTTTTCCTTTCACGGTCTGAACGTTGCGCGGCAGGCCATTGAAACCAGCGCCTTTTCGGCCTTGTTCCCCGACAGGTACGCCGCCAATTTTCACAGCCTGGCCCGGGTTCCGGGGTTTCCCCCCGTCACCGCGCCGGTCTGGCTCAGCTATCACGAAAGCCGGCGCCACGACATCGTTCTGAGAGATGTGGCAAACTGGCTGATCCTGGCCATGCGACAAGCGCGGGAATGATCCGTTGCACTGGCGCAAACCCGGGTTTCTCTCTGCGCGCCTAGGCGAGTGGCGAATTCCCCGGCAGCCTTGGGGCAATAACAAAAGTCTAAACGACACGAGGCAGACACACATGACACGACAAAGCCAAGCCTTCCACTTTGCGCTCAGACTGACCGGGGCGCTGGCCCTTGGGCTGACCGCGATCGTCAAGAGCCACGCCATCCAGTCGACCCTGCATGTTCACGACGGGTTTGGCACCTCGATGCTGGTCACCGGGGTGCCGATCCTGGACCGGGTCGAGGTTCTGTTGATTGCGACCTGCGCGATCTGGATCGCGCTGGGCATCCGAACGCGCGTCGTGGCCAGCTTTGCGGGCGTGTACTGCCTGACACATTTCATCTGGGTGATCGGGTCGGACCTGCAAGGCGCGCCGGGTCACCTTTGGGCAGCGGCGTTGTTCCTGGCCGCCTGCATCATCTTCGCCGCGCTTGGCGCCCTTGGGGGTGGCAGCATGGCACTGGTTCGTCGGGGTTGGAGCGGTTTTTAAGTTGGCTCGTATGTTCCGCACCACCGCGCTCCGACGTCACTTGCGGGAGGCATTTGCCTCCCGCCTTTTCCTCAGTTTCCGTAAAGACCTGTGAACTTGTCACGCAAATACCCGATCAGCGGAGCCGAGGTCGGCTCGGTTCCACCGCAGGCGTGGGTGATCGTATCGCGCGGGCTGCGCAGGCCGCCATGGGTTTGCAGGTTGTCCCGCAGCCAGACCAGAGCCGGCCGCGTGTCGCCCCGCGACAGCGACCTGTCAAGGTCGGGGAGCGCCGCGCGCATCGCCTGATAGAGGCACCCGGCATAGATGTTGCCCAGACTGTAGGTCGGAAAATACCCCATCAGCCCCTCGGACCAGTGCACATCCTGCAAAACCCCGTTCGAGGCGCGATCAACCTTGTAGCCAAAGTCTGCCTCGAACCGGTCGTTCCACGCCGCCTCGAGGTCGGCGACCTTCAGATCGCCTGACAGCATCGCCCGCTCGAGGTCAAAGCGCAGCATGACGTGCAGGTTGTATTGCAGCTCGTCCGCCTCGGTGCGGATGAACCCGCGCCGCACAGCGTTGACACAGGCATAGAACGCATCTGCATCCGCCACGCCAAAATCGCCAAAGGCATCGCGCATCACCTCGAACAGCCAGCCGGTAAAGGCGCGGCTGCGCGCCAGCTGGTTTTCATAGATCCGGCTTTGGCTTTCATGCACGCCCATCGACACGCCCCGCCCCAGCGGGGTCAGCAGATAGGCGCTGTCGATGTTCTGCTCGTAGGTCGCGTGGCCAACCTCGTGGATGGTGGAATAAAAACAGTTGAACGGATCGCGCAGCGACGTGCGCGTGGTGATCCGCACGTCCTGCCCCGACCCGGACGAAAACGGATGCAAAGCCTTGTCGATCCGGCCGATCCGTTCGTCATAGCCAAAGGTCTGCGCCAGCCGCGCGCTGATCTGCATTTGCAGGCCTTCGTCAAAGGTGCCGGTCAGCTGCGGCGCCTCGGGCGCGTCCAGCGCCATCTGGCGCAAGGCCACCAGTTCGGGCCGCATGGCGCTGAACATCGCGGCCAGCTCGGCCCCGGTCATCCCCGGCTCGTAATCCTCGAGCAGCGCATCATAGAGGTCTTTGCCGCCCGCCAGCGCCTCGGCCTCTTGCATGCGCAGCGCCAGGACCTCCTCCAGATGCGGGCGGAAGGCGGCAAAGTCGTCATTCGCACGGGCATCGGCCCAGGCGAAATGCGCCTCAGTGGTCTTGCGTGCAAGGGCCGCAGCCAGATCGGCGGGCACCTTTTGCGTCCGTTCAAAGCTGCGCGAAATCTCGCGCAGCTGTGCGCGGCCCGCGTCGTCCAGCGCGGCGGCATCAACCGCGCTCAGCCACTCGGCCACGCGCGGATCGGTGCGGCGGGCGTGCAGCACGCCTTCCATCGCGGCCATCTCCTCGCCCCGTTGATGCGCCGATCCTGCGGGCATGACCGTCTGCTGATCCCAGCCCAGCCGCCCGGCCACCTGCCCCAGCGCCTGCGTCTCGCGGGTGTGCGTCATCAGCGCGTCAAATGCGGTCATGCGGTTGTCCCCCGGATGGATTGCGCCTGCGGATAGCGTGCAAGAAAACGCGCGCGCAGGATCAGAACCCACAGAACGATCGCGCCGATCTGGTGCACGATGGCGATGTGCAACGGCGCGGCATACAGCACCGTGACAATGCCCAGCACCATCTGCAGCACCATCATCGCCAGCACCGCGTTAAAGGCAAACCTGGTCTGCCCGTTCGGCGACCGGCGCGCGCGCATCCACACCACCACGCCAAAGGCCATCAGCAGGTACCCCGCAACCCGGTGGAAAAACTGCACCAGCCCTGCATTTTCGAAAAAGTTGCGCCAGACCGGCTCCAGGTCAAACGCGCCGGGCGGAAAAATCTGCCCTCCCATCAATGGCCATTCGTTGAACGACCGGCCCGCGTCGATCCCGGCCACCAGAGCGCCCAGCAGGATCTGCAGGAATGCAAAGTGCATCAGCCCGGTGCCCATGCCAAACAGCTTTGGCTCGGCGCTGCGGCGCGCCTGCATCAGGTCGCGTTCCTCGCGGCCCAGCGCAAAGGTGTACCATGCGATGAACCCAAGGATCACAAAGGCCAGCCCCAGATGCGTGGCAAGCCGGTAAGACGCCACGTCCAGCATGGTCCCCGTCAGCCCCGACGACACCATCCACCAGCCAATCGCGCCTTGCAGACCGCCCAGCACGCCCAGCATGAACAGCCGCCCCGTCCAGCCGGGCGGGATCTTTTTGAGCAGCAGAAAGCCGAAAAAGCCGATGGCCCAGACCAGTCCAATCGCCCGGCCCAGCTGCCTGTGACCCCATTCCCACCAGTAGATGACCTTGAACTCGGACAGGCTCATCCCTTTGTTCTGCAACTGATATTCCGGGATTGCGCGGTATTTTTCGAACTCGGATTCCCAGGCGGCCTGATCCATCGGCGGCAGCGCGCCGGACAGCGGCGCCCATTCGGTGATCGACAGCCCGCTGTCGGTCAGGCGCGTCAGCCCGCCCACGACGATCATCGCCATGACCATTGCAAACAGCACCATCAGCCAGATGCGGATGCCGCGCCGCGCATAGCTGCGGCCCCGGTCGATCACGCCAACTGCGCTGGCTTCGGCCTTTGGTGCCTCGCCAACCTCTTCGAAAATCGAGCGCTTCTGGGCCATGGGCTCCCCCGTCTTCACGTCGCGGGCAACCTATGGCGTGATGCGTCCGGCGGCAAGATGGTGCAAAGGTCGCAGGGGCTTAGCCGCGTTCCTTCCAGCGCACCATCTGGCGCAGCATGCCGTGCAGCATCTGCACGTCCGACCGGGTCAGCGGCATGCGCGACCACATGTTGCGCAGGTTCTGCTTCATGCCCTCGGCCTTGGTTTCCGGGAAAAAGAAACCCGCCGCGTCCAGCCGATCCTCGAAATGGGCCGCGAGATGCTCGCGCTCGTCCCCATTGGCCCATTCAGTGCCCGCCATCTCGGCGCTCACGCCCGGCGTCTCTACACTCACCTTGCGCCACTCATAGCCCACCAGCAGCGCGCATTGCGCCAGGTTCAGCGACGGAAACGCCGGGTTCACCGGCACGGATATGATCGCGTTGGCCCTCGCGATGTCGTCATTCTCCAGCCCTGCCCGTTCAGGCCCGAACAGCACCGCCACCTTCTGGCCCGCCGCGATCCGGTTCCTTGCCGCCTGCATGGCGGCCTCGGGCGTGTAGACATCCTTGGTCAGCCCCCTTGGCCGCGCCGTTGTGGCAAAGACAAAATCCGCATCTGCCACCGCATCCGCCGTTGTCTCGCACAGCAGCGCCTCATCCAGCAGCCTGCCCGCCCCGCTGGCCATCGCCACCGAGGCCGGGTTCGGCCATCCGTCTCTCGGGCTGACCAGGCGCATCCGGTCCAGCCCAAAGTTCCACATCGCCCGCGCTGCGGCGCCTATATTCTCGCCCATCTGCGGGCGGACCAGAACAAAAACGGGCTGATTGGGATCGGTCGGCATGGCCGCGCTGATAATCCCGGGATCGTGTCTGCGCAACCCGCCCCCTTCTTCTGGCCGGAAATATCCCGGGGGTTTGGGGGCTGGCCCCCAAACAGCGCATCCAGCCCCTTGGCGCGCCAGCCTTTTTCGCGCTATCAGCGTCCAACCACATCCGAAAGTTCCCGGCCATGTCCGAGCCTGATGCTCCGCAGCTCTACCTCCGCACCCCAGACGAGATCGACCTGAGCCGTTTCGGCCCCGCCCTGGCGCGCGTGCTCGATGCGCATCCCGTGGCCTGCATGCGCCTCAGCCTCGCCACCCGGGACGAAGACAAGCTGACCCGCGCCGCCGACGCCCTGCGCGAGATCACCCATACCCGCGACATAGCTCTGGTGATCGACACGCATATTGCGCTGGCAGCACGGCTGGGGCTGGACGGCGTGCATTTGACGGATGGCGCCCGCTCGGTACGCCGGGCGCGCAAGGATCTGGGCAGCGATGCCATCGTCGGCAGCTATTGCGCCGCCTCGCGCCACGACGGGATGAGCGCGGGCGAAGCCGGCGCCGATTACATCAGCTTTGGCCCGCTGACCCCGGG
>JAHDCH010000001.1:0-5395 GCA_020629995.1 Pseudaestuariivita sp.
GACGACCTCGCGCTCTGAGCGCTTCTTCTCTTTTCAAATATGGCCGCCGGAGGCTCCCTCCGCATCCACCAGGACCTGCCCGATGAAAGACCTGACCGACATCTCCGCTCTCATGTCCGAGCTTGGGACCCGTGCGCGGGCCGCCGCCTCTGTGCTTGCCAGTGCCGATCCCGCGGCCAAGCGCGCGGCGCTCGAGGCTGCTGCCGAGGCGCTCCTGCAAGGGAGCGATGAGGTGCTCGCCGCGAACGCCCGGGATCTGGACTACGGCCGCGACAAGGGGCTGTCGGATGCGATGCTGGACCGGCTGATGCTGGACCAGGCCCGGATCGAAGGGATTGCGGCGGGTTTGCGGGCGGTGGCCGCGCAGGAGGATCCCGTGGGCGAAGAACTGGCCGCGTGGCAGATGCCGTCGGGGCTGAACATCCGCCGGGTGCGCACGCCCCTCGGCGTGATCGGCGTGATTTACGAATCGCGCCCGAATGTGACGGCCGATGCCGGCGCGCTGTGCCTCAAATCCGGGAACGCGGTGATCCTGCGCGGCGGCTCGGAAAGCTTCCACTCGTCAGGCGCCATACACGCCTGCCTCGTGGCGGGTCTGCGCGCAGCCGGCCTGCCCGAAGACGCCATTCAGCTGGTCCCCACCCGCGACCGCGCCGCCGTGTCGCATATGCTGACCATGACCGACACGATCGACGTGATCGTGCCGCGTGGTGGCAAAGGCCTTGTGGGCCTTGTTCAAAGCGAAGCCCGCGTGCCGGTTTTTGCACATCTCGAGGGGATCGTGCACATCTACATCGACGCGGCCGCAGATCCGCAAAAGACGCTCGATGTGGTGCTGAACGCCAAGACCCGCCGCACCGGCATCTGCGGCGCCGCCGAATGCCTGCTGATCCACCGCGACGTGGTGGATACGCTGGGCCAGGGCGTGATCCGCGCCCTGATGGACAAGGGCGTCGAAGTTCGCGGTGATGCGCGCCTGGCGCATATCGACGGGCTGGTTCCGGCCGGTGATGACGATTGGGGCCGCGAATATCTCGACATGATCATCGCCGCGCGGGTGGTGGACACGCCCGGCGACGCCATCGCGCATATCCGCCAATACGGCTCGCAGCACACCGATTGCGTCCTGACCGAAGACGCCGCCGTGGCCGAGCGATTTTTCAAAGAGCTCGACAGCGCGATCCTGATGCACAACGCCTCGACTCAGTTCGCCGATGGGGGCGAGTTCGGCATGGGGGCGGAAATCGGCATCGCTACCGGCAAGATGCACGCGCGCGGGCCGGTCGGGGCCGCGCAGCTGACCAGTTTCAAATACCTGGTCAGCGGCGACGGGACGACCCGGGGCTGATCTCAAAGACGGCTGTTTTTGAGGCATTCTGCAGGCGCGAAGGGCAGCGCGTGTGAACTGGACTCATGCGCGCAGTCCAACTGATCCTTTCATTTGCGGCACTAACCTGTTGCGTTTGGCCGCGTAGGGCTGAAAAATGCCCGACGTAGGGGCGCTTTGCGCTTCTGTGCGCCGGCCGTGCTGATGGCTGGTGCGAACAAACAGGGAGAACACAGCAATGAAAACCACCAAACTGACCGCGCTTCTGGCCGGCACCGCGCTGGCACTGTCCGCGCAGATGGCCGCCGCAGACGGCCACGCCGAAGAGATCACCGTCGCGTATTTCCTTGAATGGCCGATGCCGTTCCAGTTCGCCAAGGTCGAAGGCATGTATGACGAAGCGCTGGGCGTCAAAGTCAACTGGCGTTCGTTCGACAGCGGCGTTGCCATGTCGGCGGCGATGGCGTCGGGCGACGTGCACATTTCGGTCAGCCAGGGTCTGCCGCCCTTCGTGGTCGCCACCTCGGGTGGCCAGGACCTGCAGATCGTCGACGTCGCCGTGTCCTACGCCGACAACGACAACTGCGTTGTTGCCGAAGCGCTGGAAATCGACGCCTCGTCCGCCTCCGAGCTGGCAGGCAAGAAGGTTGCCGTTCCGCTCGGCACCGCGGCGCACTACGGCTATCTCAAGCAGATGGAGCACTTTGGCGTCGACCCCGCGTCGATGGAAATCGTCAACATGAACCCGCCCGAAGGCGCGGCCGCGATCGCGCAAGGCGCGGTTGACATGGCCTGCGGCTGGGGTGGCTCGCTGCGCCGCATGAAAGAGCACGGCAATGTGCTCCTGACCGGCGACGAGAAAACCGCCCTGGGCATCCTGGTGTTCGACGTGACCTCGGCGCCCGCGTCGTTTGTTGCCGAAAACAGCGAGATGATGGCCAAGTTCCTCAAGGTGACGGCTGATGCCAACGCCATGTGGGCGGACGAGGCGAACCACGCCAAGATGCTGCCCGTCATCGCCAAGGACGCCGGCATGGACGAAGACGCGACGATGGAAACCATCTCGACCTTCACCTTCCCGACTGTCGAAGAGCAGCTGGGCGAAGGCTGGCTGGGCGGCAACGCACAGACCTTCATGAAAGGTGTCGCGGACGTGTTCGTTGCGGCCGGCTCGATCGACGGTGCGCTCGACACCTACGAGAACGCGGTCAACACCGACGGCCTGATGGCGATCAAGTAAGCGTCACCGCTTGAAACCGGATGCGCGCGGGACCTCTCGCGCGCATCGCGCCCCGGACGCGGGTCCGGGGCCTCTGCGCCAACTCCCGAAAAATGAGGCCCCCGTGTCTGACCTTGTCATCGACAATATCTCGATGCGCTTTGACTTGCCCAACGGCGATTATGTCCAAGCGCTCAAAGACGTCTCTCTGACGCTCAAACGTGGCGAGCTGATGAGCGTGCTTGGCCCCTCGGGCTGCGGCAAGACGACCTTGCTCAACATCGTGGCCGGCTTTCTGGCCCCCACCAGCGGCGAGATCCGGCTGGATGGCAACCGCGTGGACGGCCCCGCCGCCGAGCGCGGCATGGTGTTCCAGCAGGGCGCCCTGTTCGAATGGATGAGCGTGCGCGAGAACGTGGGCTTTGGCCCCAAGATGAAAGGCGCCAACAAGGCCGAAAGCCGCGAAAAGGTGGATCACCTGCTCGATGTCGTAGGTCTGCAGGACTTCAAGGAAAAGATGGTCTACGAACTGTCCGGCGGCATGCAGCAGCGCGTGGCGCTGGCCCGCTGCCTTGCCAATGATCCGGACGTCATCCTGATGGACGAACCCTTGGGCGCGCTTGATGCGCTGACCCGCGAAAAGATGCAGGGCCTCGTGCTCAAGCTGTGGAAAGAGACCGGCAAGACGATCATCCTGATCACCCACTCGGTCGAAGAGGCGCTGCTCTTGGGCGAACGCCTGCTGGTCATGGCGCCGCGCCCGGGCCGCATCCACAAGGAATACCGCCTGCCGTTCGCCGATCTGGGCGTCGGCAAGGACCTGCGAGAGGTCAAGATGCACCCTGACTATGCGCCCAAGCGCGAAGAAATTCTGTCGATGATCTGGGACATGGAAGAAGAGATCATGGGCCGCACCGAGGAGAAGAGCGCATGATCCCCCTTCTGATCTATGTCGGCATCTTCGTGGGTGCCTATTTCGCGGTCAAATTCATCGTGCGCCGCGCGACGCCGCAGGATTTCACCTCGCTCAAGACGGTGACCTTTGGCGATGAAAGCGCCGTGCGGGCCGACCGCTGGGCGTCGATCATCTCGGTTGTGGCGCTGTTCGTGCTGTGGGGGATGTTCACCGGGTCGGCGCTGCTGCCCAAGTTCATGCACATGCCGGGTCCGTTCATGGGCGATACGCAATTCACGTACACCGCCGAGGGGCCCGCGGGCACGGACGATGCGACCGTGACCATCCGTGTGCATCCCGTTGATCAGAAGCCCGACGCGCCCGAGGTAGAGCCGGGCGATGGCTGGGCCAAGAACGACGTGGCCGTGATCGGCGCGTGGCGTTCCGGCCTGATCCTGTGGGACAAGAACGACGAAGCCAACCGCCGCAACGACGAGGCGCGCATCACCGCCATCAACGGCACGCCGGTCCAGCCCGGCGACCGGGTGCGCACCGACAACGGCAGCGTTTCGATCACCGACAAGGGCACGATCAACTACACCCCCTACAAGGGCATGCAGATGGAGCCGATCTGGCTGCCGTCGCCCGAAGCGGTGTGGAAGCGGTTCATCAGCCTTTTCGACGAAGGCTATCAGAACTTCACCTTGCTCCAGCACCTTGGATGGTCACTGCTGCGGGTGATCGCGGGCTTCTTCTTTGGCGCGCTGGTGGGCATCCCGCTGGGCTATGCGATGGGCCTTTCCAACTGGTTCCGCGGCTGGTTTGACCCGATCGTCGAATTCATGCGCCCGGTGCCGCCGCTGGCGCTGATCCCGCTGGTCATCATCTGGGCCGGCATCGGCGAGACCGGCAAGATCATCCTGCTGTTCCTGGCTGCCTTGTGGATCATGGCGATTGCCGCGCGGGCAGGGGTTTCGGGCGTCAAAATCTCCAAGGTGCACGCGGCCTATTCGCTGGGCGCCAGCAAGTGGCAGCTGATGCGCTATGTGATCGTGCCAAACTCGCTGCCGGAAATCTTTACCGGGGCGCGGGTTGCGATGGGCGTCTGCTGGGGCACGGTGGTTGCTGCCGAACTGGTCGCCGCCGAAAAAGGCGCGGGCATGATGATCATGGTCGCCTCGCGGTTCCAGCTGACCGACATCGTCATCACCGGGATCATCCTGATCGGCGTGATCGGCTATGGCATCGACATCCTGATGCGCAAGGCCGAGAACTGGCTCGTGCCGTGGAAAGGGCGCGGCTGACGCACCCCGCCGAACGGCAAAAAAATCAATTCCCAGATGGCCGCAGCTGTGCAAAGCTGCGGCCATGTCTTTTATCAAGCCCATGCAGTACCAGCCGCCGCCGCGTCCCTGATGCGCGCATACTTTGGTAACTGATATGGGACGAAAGACATGACCCAGCCCAATATTCTAATCGTGATGGCCGACCAGCTCGCGCCGCAGTTCACCGGCACATACGGCCATCCCGTGGTGCAGACCCCGCATATGGACGCGCTGGCCGAACGCGGCATGACCTTTGACGCGGCTTATTGCAATTCGCCCCTTTGCGCGCCGTCGCGGCAGGCGTTCATGGCGGGCAAGCATGTGTCGCGCATCGGCGCCTATGACAACGCGTCCGAAATGGCGAGCGGCCTGCCGACCTTTGCCCACTACCTGCGCGAGGCGGGGTATCGGACGTGCCTGTCGGGCAAGATGCACTTTGTCGGCTCCGACCAGCTGCACGGGTTCGAAGAGCGTCTGACCACCGATGTCTACCCCGCCGACCTGGCGTGGATCCCCGATTGGCGAAGCCCCGATGAGCGGATCGACAAATGGTATCACAACATGGATTCGGTGCGCGAGGCGGGGCCGGTCACCACGTCGTTCCAGATCGAATATGACGACGAGGCGAC
>JAHDCH010000001.1:5495-33616 GCA_020629995.1 Pseudaestuariivita sp.
TATTACGCCAACGTCTCCCACGTGGACGCGAACCTTGGCATCATGCTCAAGGCGCTCGAAGACACCGGCCAGCTGGACAACACCATCGTCATCGTCACCGCCGATCACGGCGACATGCTGGGCGAGCGGGGCCTGTGGTACAAGATGACCCATTTCGAGCATTCCGCGCGGGTGCCGCTGATCTTTGCCGGGCCTGATGTGCTCAAGGGGCGGTCAGACAGCCCGTGCAGCCTTGTTGATATTCTGCCGACTCTGCTGGGCCTTGCGGGTGCCGACCCCGAGCTGGGTCTGCCGCTGGATGGCCGGTCCTTGGTGCCCGAGCTGCGCGGGCAACCCACCGAAGGCGAGGCGATCAGCGAATATTGCGCCGAATGCGTGGGCCAGCCCAACGTGATGATCCGGCGTGGGCCGTTCAAATACATGTATGCGCCCGGCGATCCGCCGATGCTGTTCGACGTGGTCAGCGACCCCGATGAGCAGCAGAACCTCGTGGATGATCCTGACTATGCGTCCGAGGCCGAAGCCTTTGCCGCCGAGGTGGCCGAGAGATGGGATTTTGACGCGCTGACCGCTGACATCCTGGCCTCGCAAAACCAGCGACGGGCTGTCTATCGCGCGATGCAACAGGGGCAGCCGACCCATTGGGATTGGCAGCCTCCGCGCGATGCGTCGAACGAATACGTGCGCAACCACATGGATTACCGGGTGGCGCAGGAAAAGGGGCGCTTTCCGCCGTTTGAAGGCTAGGCGCATTCCGCCCCGGACGCAGATCCGGGGCCTCTGCCCACGCATGACAAGGAGGCACCCATGCCCAAATCCGTCATCATCACCTGCGCGCCCACGGGCGGCATCCACACGCCCACCATGTCGCCGCACCTGCCCATCACGCCGTCACAGATCGCCACCGCCGCGATCGAGGCCGCCGAGGCCGGCGCGTCGATCATCCACCTGCACGCGCGCGATCCCGAAACAGGCAAACCCGACCCGCGACCCGAGACGTTTCAGCAATTCCTGCCGGTGATCAAACAGGCGACGGATGCGGTGGTGAACGTCTCGACCGGGGCGGGGCTGGGCATGACGATGGACGAACGGCTCGCCGCCGCCACCGCCGCCAGCCCCGAGATGGCGAGCCTGAACATGGGGTCGATGAACTTTGGCATCTTCCCGCTGCTGGAAAAGCATTCCGAATGGCAGCACGACTGGGAGCCGGAATTCCTCGGCATGACGCGGGATTTCATCTTTCCCAACACCTTTGCCACCATCGAATACGCGCTGAAAAATCTGGGCGAGGCGCACGGCACCAAGTTCGAGTTTGAATGCTACGATCTTGGCCATCTCTACAACGTCAAATGGTTCGTCGATCAGGGGCTGATCAAGCCGCCGTTCTTTATCCAGATGGTGTTTGGCATCCTTGGCGGCATGGGGGCCGAGCTGGATCACATGATCCACCTGCACCGCACGGCGGACCGGCTGTTTGGTGCGGAAAATTATGAATGGTCGGTGCTGGCGGCGGGCAAGAACCAGATGAAGTTTGCCACCCAAGCCGCGATGCTGGGCGGCAATTTGCGCGTCGGGCTCGAAGACAGCCTGTATATCGGCAAAGGTGAGCTGGCCACATCCAACGCCCAGCAGGTCCAGCGCATTCGGTCCATCATCGAAAACCTGGGGCTGAGCGTGGCCAGCCCCGACGAGGCCCGCGACCGGCTGGCGCTGAAGGGCGCGGACCGCGTGGCGTTTTAGGGAGACATCACATGCAAACCAAGATGCTGATCAATGGCGAAATGGTCGAAGGGCAGGGCGAAGCGCTGGAGGTTGTGAACCCGTCCACCGGGGAGCGCATCGGCGCGGTAAATGAGGCGACCGAAGAGCAGCTGGATGCTGCGGTCGCCACCTGCGCCGAAGCGTTCGAGACATATTCTCAGGTCACGCCCGGTGAACGGGCTGCGCTGCTGCTGGATATTGCGCAGGTGCTCGAAGACAACCAGGACGAACTGGCCGGGCTGGAAAGTCTTGATGTGGGCAAGCCCTGGCCGTCCGCCCGCGATGACGAGATGCCGCTGACCATCGACACCTTCCGGTTCATGGCGGGTGCGGCGCGCACCATGTCGGGCTCGGCCACGGCCGAGTATGTGGCGGGCCATACCAGCATGATCCGCCGCGATCCGGTGGGGCCTGTGGCGGCTATTGCGCCCTGGAACTATCCGCTGATGATGGCCGCGTGGAAGATCGGCGCACCGCTGGCGGCGGGCTGCACCATGGTGCTGAAACCGTCCGAGATCACGCCGCTGTCGACCCTGCGCATGGCCGAATTGCTGTCGGATGTGGTGCCCAAGGGTGTGCTGAACATCGTGCATGGGCGCGGAGTGCCGATTGGCGACCGGCTGATCAACAGCCCGCAAATGGAGGCGATCACCATCACCGGATCACCTGCAACCGGCAAAGCGGCGATGCGCGCGGCCAGCCAGCAGATCCGCCATGTGCACCTCGAGCTGGGCGGCAAGGCGCCGGTGATCGTCTTTGACGATGCCGATCTCGATGCGGTGGTCGAGACGATCCGGTATGGCGCGTTTTTCAACTCGGGTCAGGATTGCGCGCAGCCGACGCGGATCATGGTGCAGGCGGGGCTGTATGACAAACTGGTGGCGGCCGCCGCAGACGCGGTGGGTCAGATCAAGATCGGCGCGCCCAGGGACGACGGGACCGAGATGGGGCCGGTGGTCAGCGCCGCGCAGGCCGCCCGCGTGGCCGAGATGGTCGACGCCGCCAAGGACACCGCCGAAGTGGTGCAGGGGGGCGCGCGGGCCGACCGGGACGGGTTCTTTTTCCAGCCCACGGTGTTGGCGAACGTGGCCAATGATGCGCCCATTGCACAGACCGAAGTGTTCGGCCCAGTCGTCACCATTTCGCGGTTCACGGATGCCGAAGACGCGCTGCGCATCGCCAATGCCAGCGGCTATGGGCTCGCCTCAAGCGTCTGGACCCGCGATGTGGGCCGGGCGATGCAGATGTCGGCGCGGCTGCGCTATGGGATGACCTGGGTCAACACCCACGGGCTGCCCTGCGCCGAGATGCCCTGGGCCGCGATGAAAGGGTCGGGCACCGGCTGCGACATGTCGGTCTATGGGCTGGATGCCTATACCTCGGTGCGGCATGTCATGATCGCTCATTGAACTGGTTGGGGCAGGGGCCGCGTTTCCCTTGCCCTGCCGCCGGGGCGCGCTTAGTCTTGCACGCAGAAGGCGAAGGGGCGCGCTCTGAATGACGGATAAACCAATCTATTTCGTGGGCGTGGCGGCCTCGGCCGGCGGCCTCGAGGCCGCGTCTTTGCTGGTGCAGAACCTGCCCGAGGACGCCAACGCGGTCTATGTGCTGGCCCAGCACATGTCGCCCACGCACAAAAGCCTTCTGACTTCGTTGATCGCGCGCGAAACGCGCCTGCCCGTGGTCGAGCTGACCAGCGAAGATATCGTGCCCGAGCGCAACACGATCTATGTCACACCCCCCAATTCCGACGTGACGCTCGAGGATGGAAAGCTGGGCCTGCGCGCGCCCTCGGAACATGCCGCACCGCCCAAACCGTCGGCGGACCGCCTGTTCAAGAGCATCGCCGCGGAATGCGGTGAATATTGTGTCGGGATCGTTTTGTCCGGCACCGGCAGCGACGGCAGCTATGGCGTGCAGGCCATCCGCGAAGCGGGCGGCATCACCATCGCGCAAGAGGCGTCCACCGCCAAGTATGACGGGATGCCCACCTCGGCCGTGGCCACGGGCTGTATCGACCTGACGCTGACGCCCGAACAGATGGGCCAGCATCTGGAAAAGATCCTGTCGTCCAGCCGTGATTTCGACAGCCTGCGCGCGCTGAACGAACAGCCGGGGCGGATGACCGACCTGATGCACATCCTTTTGGCGCGCACGCGGGTCGATTTCCGGGACTACAAGGAAAACACGGTCAATCGCCGGATCGCGCGCCGCATGGTTGCGTTGGGGATTGATGAATACGAGGATTACGTCGCCTTTTGCCGGGTCTCGACCGAAGAGGTGGATGCGCTGTTCCGCGATCTGCTGATTTCGGTCACACGGTTCTTTCGCGACCCGGACCAGTTTCGCGCGCTCAAGCCGCAGCTGAAAGAGCTGGTCGAGCGCAAGGGCAACGATCCGATCCGGGTATGGGTTGCCGGGTGCGCCACAGGAGAGGAAGCCTATTCGATCGCCATCCTTCTGGGCGAGGCGATGGGCGGGATCGAGTATCTCGACAAATCGCGGGTCCAGATCTTTGCCACCGACATCGACGCGCGCGCGCTGGATGTGGCGCGGGCGGGATTGTACCCGATTTCTGCGGCGCAGGGTGTGCCCGAAGAATACCTCGACTCCTATTTCGACACCACGTCCGGCAAGCTGCGCGTGGCGCGGCCCTTGCGGGATGTGACGCTGTTTTCGCATCACAACATTTTTCAGGACCCGCCGTTCATGAACGTGGACGTGGTCAGCCTGCGCAATGTGCTGATCTACTTTAACCCGATGTTGCAGGAACGGGTGCTGACCCGGCTGCACTACGCGCTGAACCCCTCGGGGCTGATGTTCCTGGGCACGTCCGAAACCGTGGGCAACATGCAGGCCCAGTTCCGCCCGACACAAGGGTCTGACAAGATCTTTGTCAAACGCAACACGGTGCGCGAGAACCTGGCCAACCGGCTGATGCAGACCGAAATCCGCGGCATGCCGACATCTGCCCAAACGCAGATGCGCGGCCCCCGGCCCGAGGCCGTGGACAGCAAAGGCGCGGTCATGTTCGACGCGCTGTTGCGGGGGGTGGCGCAGAACGGGTTCATCGCAACGCGCAACCAGTCGATCCTGCGGGTGATCGGGGACATTTCGCCTTTTCTCAGGCTCAGCGATCAAAGCCGCCTGACCCTGTCGACCGACCTGTTGGCGGCGCCGCTGCGCGATGATGCGATGAGCCTGATCTCGCTCAGTCTCAAGAACAAGGTGCGCCGCAAAGGGCAATGGCGCCCGATCAAGACCGACGAGGGGGACGAGGCGCGCGTGGTTGTCTACCCCTTGGCGTTTTCCGGAGGCGAGGATCAGGCGCTGATCTCAATCGAGACGCGCGTTGCAGCCAAGCCGACGGAATCGCTGGACGAGTTGACCGAAGCAGAGCGGCTTGACTACCTGCGGCACATCGAATCCGAGATGATGTCGACCCGCGAGGCCTTGCAACAAACGATCGAAGAGTTGCAGACCTCGAACGAAGAACTGCAATCGGTCAACGAAGAGCTGCAATCGACCAACGAGGAATTGCAGGCCACCAATGAAGAACTCGAGACCTCGAACGAAGAGCTGCAATCGACCAACGAAGAGCTGATCACCGTCAACGAAGAGATGAAAGTCTCGTCGACCGAATTGCAGAAGATCAGCGCCGAACTCGTGGCGATCCTTGATTCCATCCCTTACCCGGTGGTGGTGCTGGACGAAGCGCTGATCATTCGGCGCGCGTCGAAGCCCGCCAAGGCGTTCTTTGGTCTCGACGACCTGAACCACAGCGGGGTGCACTTGGCGCAATGCGCCACAAACGTGGGCATTTCACCGGTTGTCGAAAAGGCAAACGAGGTCTTCCGCACCCGGATGCCCGCCATCCTGCCGTTCGACATCGACGCGCGCAATCAGCGCGTGTTCCTTGCGCCATTTTATGACGGGCATGGCGAGATCAGCGGACTGGTGATGTCGGTGCAGGAAACCGACATGACCAGCGTCAGGAAGATGACGAACCTGATGGATCGGTTGGGCGGCATTTCGCACTGGCGCTACAATCTGGTCACGGACGAGCTGACATGGTCGGACGAAGTGTTCCGCATTCATGGGTTGGAGCCCGCAAAGAAGGCGCCAACCCCAGAGGTTGCGATCAATTATTACCACAAGGACGATCGCGCCCTGGTGCGCGCGGCGCTGGACCGCTGCATCGATACGCAATCCGAATTTGCCTTTGACGCGCGTCTGTCGCTGGCCGACGGAACCGAAGTGCCGGTGCGGTCGGTCGGGGCGGCGGTCACGGACGACACCGGGCGCACGATTGCTCTGGTCGGGGCGTTCAAACGCGTGTGAGACCTGGGGCCGCGGGCCCCGGGAGGCATTAATAAATTGTTAAGGAAGTGCGGTAAGTTAACTGTTTGTTAACCTTTGACCGGGCATTTTTGCAACGCGTGCTGGGTGACGTGCGCGGTTCTGGAGCCTGTTTGGCCATGCAAGAATGTACCTTCGCCGTGACGTTGATGCGGACAGACGGCAGTGGCGAAGTCAAAGCCCTGTTTGCGGATGTTCATTCAGACGAATTTCGACATCGCATCAGCTTTCGCGAGGGTCTTGCGCTTGGTGGGGCGTTTGCACCAGCATTCGAGTCCGAATTGCGCGAGATCCTGCTCAAGGTTTCCGGCGCCAACACCGTCTTTGCGGCGCCGGATCACGTTATCGAATTGCCCGGGCTTGTGCTGGCGCGCCTGCGTGTGCTGACCTATGCGGCGGGCGAGGGGATGACCAAGATCACCGTTCGGTTCAAATATTTCATTGGGGCCCTGTCCGCTGTGTTCAAACGCCAGCGCTACCTCGATGCGCCTACTTTGACGCACCGCGAGGCTGTCGCGGTCATGGCGCTGGAAGATGTCTGTCTGCCGGCCTGTGACCTGGCGGTTCTGGCGCATGCACCGGCGCTGAGCCTGTCAGGCCGCAACCGGCTGGAACAAAGGATCGAGCAGATGGCCGCGCAACGTGACGAGCTGCATTTCTACGTCGATCTGCTCAAGCGTTTTGTCTGCCATGGCAGCCGCGTGCCGGTCCGGCCCGAGCTTGACCATGGCGATCTGAGACAAAGCCTGCCACAGCTTTAAGCGCCCGTTTTCCGTGTCTGGCCCAAAGGCCAGGGACGCCCGGGCAGAAAAATCTCGCCGATGTCAGTTTTCAGCCCCGGAGGGCAAAATCGCGATTGACGCGCCCTGCAGCTTGGCCTAATCAGCGCCTCACGCGCGGTTGTAGCTCAGTTGGTTAGAGTACCGGCCTGTCACGCCGGGGGTCGCGGGTTCGAGCCCCGTCAACCGCGCCACTTTCTCCTCTTTCAGACCATTGCACCGGTTCCCTCACCGCCTTGGCGCGGCTAGTCTGCTTGTCGAGGACAGGCATGAGGCTGGGGTTGTGCTGGCAGAATTTGTGATGTGGCTGCAAAGCCTCTGGGCCGACTTTGACGCCCGCGAGCCAACCGAACAGATTACGCTGGCAATCACCGTCCTTGGCGCCGCGTTCGCGGTTCTGGCTGGCATCTGGAAAGCGGTTGCCTGGATGCGCCGCCCGGCGCAGGCCAACAGCGCCGAGGCGCAGTTGATTGCAGATGCCATCCGCAAGGGCGAAGCAAGCGACGCAGAAATCGCCAGCTTTGCACGGCGGATCTATGCGTCGGTCGAACAGCGCCCCGAACAGATCAGCAGGGCACAATTGGCGGCCGGAACCGAAAGCGCGTCCGCACCACATGGCGCGGGCAAGGCGGGTGACGGGCTGGACCTGCTGACGGGCGGGGATGATGACCGCAACGGGTTCGTGCGCGTTGTTCAAGAGCTTGCAGCGTCCGAGGATTCGACCGACCGGCGCGTGATCCTGGAATATGCAAAGGGCAATGTCTCGGCTGCTTTGTCGACGCTTGAGGCGCGCGCGCGGGCAGCCTCGGGCGCAAAGGCGGCGGCGATCTGGTCCGAGGTCGCGGCTCTTGCGCGTCCCATCAGCCAGGCGCGATCGATCGCGGCGCTGGAAGAGGTTCTGCAGCATGATGCAGGCGATGTTCTGGCCATGGCGCGCCTTGCAAGGGCCTACAGCTCGGTCGACCGCCTGCCGGATGCCATCCGCACCGCGGAAAAGGCCGTGGCCTATGCCGTTGATCCCAAGTTGAAAACCCGGGCGCTTCTGGCTCTGGCCCGGGCGCAGCGCAAGTCGGGGCAGCTGTCGCTGTCGGCGGATACGGCGGCCATCGCCGAGGTGACGGCGCGGCAGGCCGCAACCGATGATCCGACCGATCAGGAGGCCGCCCGCTGGCTTGCCAACACGTTCGAGCTGACATCCGTCATCCGGTTTGACCTGGGTGAAGTGCCCGCCAGCCGCGAGGCCATAGACCGCGCAATCCGGCTCTATGACAGCCTGATCGCGGCCAATGCCGAGGATCAGGACCTGATCCACGATGCCATCTATGCGCGCTTTTCGCTTGCCACGCTTGAAAACCGGTCAGGTGACACGGCAGCGGCGCAGGATGTGCTGGCCACTGCCGAAGCCCAGGCCGAGACGGCGCAGCGCGCCCATGCGGGCAACCTCTGGCTGGCCAATGACTGGGGCGAGGCGATGATCCGCCGCGCCTTTCTGCTTGATACGGCAGGGGACGAGGCCGGATCGGATCGGCTGGCCCGCGAGGCCGAAGGCGTTCTGGCCGATGTGGTGGCGCGCGATCCTGACTACGCCGACGCGCGGGTGAACCTGCTGTGGGCGCAGTTGCTGCAAACGCGGGCTCTGGCCGCGTCGAACCGGACCGAGGACGCCTTGCGCCGCGGTGCCGACCATGTTGCCGCCGCGCGCGCCGCCGCCGAGGCCAGCGGATCGCAGCAGGCTGAAAGCATGTTGTCCGTCGCGCTGTGGGATCAGGCGAATGTGGCGAACCGGGTGGGCAATGCGCTGGTCGCTGAAGAGGCCATCGAAGAGGCTGTCGCCATCGCCGAAGCGCACAGCGCCGCCGACCCCAGCAACCTGACCCACCGCCGCGACGTGCTGGTGACCATGAGCAAGCGGTCCGATATCCTGCTGAAATCGCAAGGCGAGGCGCGGTATGCCGAAGAGGTCGCCCGCACCCTTGCCTATGCCGAGGAATCCATGCTGCGAAATCCGGGCAGCTGGGACGCGCGGCAAGGTGTTGTCTATGCCATCGGTGCCTTGCGCCACGCCGAGGCCTTGCTGGGCAACCATGACGCGGCGCTTGAACTGGCGGTTCGGGCCCGCAAGATGGGCGAGGGTACTGCCGCCGAAAACCCGGGCAATGAAGACGCGCAGATGCTGATGTACGAGCTGATCCGCGTCGAGGCGGCCTCGCTGCACGCGGTCAACCGCACCGAAGAGGCCGTCGCCGCAGCCGAACGCGCGCATGACGGGCTGTCGGCGATGGTCACGGGGCGCAATTCTCTGACCTGGGGTCTCAGCGCGCTGGGCCATGCGCGCGTGGTGCTGAGCGATCTGTACTTTGATACCGGCCGTGCCGAAGACGGGCTGGCCTTGCTCGAGGCGGAATGCGCGGATTTGCAGGCCGCGTTTGATGCGTCGTCGCAACCCATGGATCTGGAACAGCAACTGGTGATGGCGCGGCAGAAATATGCCCGCAAGCTGGGGCAGCTGTCACGTTATGAGGACGTGATCGCTCAGGCCGAGCTGGCCGAAGCGACCCTACGCGCGCCGGGCAACGAGGCGCGGGAAAACGACATCACCCTGTGGCAGGTCACGGCAGACCTCAAATCCAGCGCGCTGTCGGCGCTGGGTCGCAATGACGAAGCGCGTGCGCTGGCGACACGCAATCTCGAGGTGTCGCGCGAGGCGGCGGAACGGCTGAAAACGCAGGATCTGCAAGGCAACCTTGTGTCTGCAATCCTGACGCAGGCCAGCTGGGCCCTGCTGGCCAAACAGCCCAAAGTGGCGCGCACGCATATTGACGAGGCGCGCCGCGTCGCCGAAGGCATGCCCGAAGGGACAGCCCGGCGCCAAAGGCTGAAAGGTGTGCGGTCTGCCGAATTGTCCTGGGCGCGGGCGGAAAACCAGCGCGATCTGGTGCGTGACATCCTGCAAGAACAGCTGACCGATGCGCAGACCGCCGCGGCCGAGGACCCGGGCAACATGCCCAAGCGCCTGTTCGCGCTGAGCCTGAGGGTGGATCTTGCGCAGCAGGACTTCACCTATCCCGGCGATCCGGGCCAGTTTGACGATGCGCTGGCCGCAATTGCCAAAGCTGCCGGGGATTTTCCCGACGAGGCGCGCGTCCAGCACGAGGCGGCCAACCTGGCCTACAAGCTGGCGCTGAGCCTCAACGCCGGCGAATGGACCGACCGGTCGCTAGCTGCGCTGGACCAGTCACTGGCCTATATGGAGGCCAGCGCGGCGCTGAACAGCAGCGCCAATCACGACCACGAATTTGGCGCGATCAACGATCTGGCCACTGTCGCTCATCTGCTGTCGGGCGAGGTGGATGCCGCCGAAGACCGGCTGGAGCTGTCCGCCGCGGCCTTTGCGCGTTACGAGGCGGCGCAGTATGATGCCGAAGCAAACCAGGGCCGCCGCCATCAGATTCTGTTCCGGCGGTCGATCTGCGCGATGTTTCGCGAAGATCTGGATCTTTTTCAAAAGCATGTGGAAGAAAGGGCAGCCGTTTTGCGCGCCCTTGTTCAGGATCACCCCGGCAATCGCAGTCACGCGATCAACCTGAGCGACGGTCTGGAAAAGCTGTGCTTTTTGTACGGCTATCAGGATCGCTGGGATCAGGTGGACCCGCTGCTGGACGAAATCGATACGCTTTTGAAGGTGTACGCCGATCAGACAGATACGGACGTCACCAAGCAGCGGCTGGAGGCAGTGCGGGACAAGATGCGCGCAAACCTTGCGTTCGAGCGCGGCGATCTGGATGCGGCACGCGCCGCGCTGGGGCGGTGCCAGCCTTTCCTGGAAAACGAACCTGCCGACCGGCACGATGCGGATCATTTCTGCGACCTTGCGCTATTGGCGCTGCTGCGGGCGCAATCAGACCCGGACGCGGCAGATTTTGATGCGGCGCTTGCATGGCTCGACCCGGTTTTGAAAACCTCGCCCCGGTCCTGGACCGCCCATGCCCTGCATCTGCGCATCCTTGTGGCGCGCGCGTGTGCCAGTGATGACCCTGAACATCTGTCGCTGGCGCGGCAGGCACGGTCCGCGTTTGAGGCGTCCGGTCGGCCCTATGGTCTGGCCCGCTGGGTGGACGAGCTGCGCGCCGATGCGCGGTTCAAGATCGACTGAGGCGCGCGAAAACCGCTTTCGCGGCGCGCAGACGCGGCTATTCTTGGCGCAACAAGGAGGGGCCATGAAGACCCAGGTCTGTATCATCGGCGGAGGGCCATCGGGGCTGTTGCTGGCACAATTGCTGCACCGGCGCGGGATCGCGTCGGTTGTGCTTGAGCGCAAGACCAAGGACTACGTGCTGGGCCGCATTCGGGCAGGGGTGCTGGAGCAGGGTCTGGTGCGCCTGATGGAGGAAGCAGGCTGTGCCGACAGGCTGCACCGAGAAGGCTTTGTCCATGACGGCACGCTGGTCGCCTATGGCGACGAGATGTTCCGCGTGGATTTCAGCCGCCACACCGGAACGCCCGTGATTGTCTATGGCCAGACCGAAGTGACGCGGGACCTTTATGCCGCGCGAGAGGCGTCCGGAGGCGTGATCGAATATGAGGTCGAAGACGTCGAGATCTTGGGCGCGGACACGGATGCGCCGCAGGTCAGCTATACCGTCGGTGGAGAGCGCCGCCGCATCTTTCCCCAGTTCATCGCAGGATGCGACGGGTTTCATGGCGTGTCGCGCCAGGCGATCCCGCTGAGTGTCCGGCGCGAATATGAAAAGATCTATCCCTTTGGCTGGCTTGGGGTTTTGTCCGAAACACCGCCCGTCAATCACGAGCTGATCTATGCCAATTCACCGCGCGGCTTTGCCTTGTGTTCGATGCGGAACGAAAACCTCAGCCGCTATTACATCCAGTGTTCGCTGTCCGACAGCCCGTCCGACTGGACCGACGCTGCCTTTTGGCAAGAGCTGAAGCGTCGCTTGCCGTCCACGGTTGCGCAGGCGCTCGTCACCGGCCCATCGATCGAAAAATCCATTGCTCCGCTGCGGTCCTTCGTGACCGAGCCGATGCGCTGGGGGCGGCTGTTTCTGTGCGGCGACGCGGCCCATATCGTGCCGCCCACGGGGGCCAAAGGGCTGAACACGGCGGCCTCGGATGTGCACTACCTGTACACCGCGCTGCGCCAGTTCTACGAAACAGGCAGCGAAGCGGGGCTGGACAGCTATTCTGCCGACGCGCTGGCGCGGGTCTGGAAAGTGTCGCGGTTCTCGTGGTGGTTTTCTTCGCTGCTGCACCGCTATCCCGATCAATCCGAATTTGATCACAAGGTGCAGCTGGCCGAGCTGGAGTTCCTGCGCACCAATGATGCGGCACAAGCCGCCATGGCCGAGAATTATGTGGGCCTGCCGTATTAGCGCGCTGGCCAAGCGCGGGGCAGGGCGGCTACAACCCGGAAAGGGAGAGCCGAGATGCAGACCGTGACCTTCACCATGACCGATGCGGTGCACGATCTGCTGGCCGCGCGGCACATCAGCCAGAAACGCACCGGCATGCGCAAGCCGCGCCCCCTGTCGCACTACGTCAAGCGTATCAAGCCGGGCCGCAAGGTCGCGATCTTGAACGATGCGGTGGTCGAGCCTTTTTCAACCTTTGCCGCGGGCTATCAGCTGCCTGAAATGGGCGCCTTTACCGAAGTGGCCTCGCCCTTTCCTGCCAAAACGCGCTTTGGCCGGTATTGCAGCGTGGGCGAAGGCGTCACCTTTGTCGGCTACCGCCACCCGATCGAGGCGGCCTCGTCCAGTTCGGTTTTCCTGAACCCGCACCGCGAATTTGTCACCGCCTATCAGGACGCGCGAGAGGCTGAAACAGGCACGCGCCCGGCCATCACCACGCCGCCCCATGCGCCGCAGCCGCATCGCGGGCCGCTGATCATTGGCCATGACGTCTGGATCGGGGACAATGCGGTGATGCGGGGCGGGATCACGATTGGCGACGGCGCAGTGATCGCGGGCGGTGCCGTGGTGACGCGCGACGTGCCGCCTTATGCGGTGGTGGCAGGCTCACCGGCGCGGGTGGTCAAATACCGCTTTGACCAGGACCTGCAAGCCGCGCTGCAAGCCTCTCGTTGGTGGGAGATCGAGCTGGAAGCGCTGTGGCAGCTGCCCATGGGCGATCCGGCCGCGCTGGTGCAAGAGATTGACGCCGCGCCCGATCTGCCACGTTTTGCACCCGACCGCACGCCGCTGATCGAGCTGATCCGCGCGCTTCAGTAGGTGTAGCCGAACCGGGCTTCGGCGCTCAGGTCCAGTTGATCCAGCATGAACGCCACATCCGCGTCCGGCATGGCTTCGGGCGTGATCCGGTGATTGCGCACCGACTGGTTCCACTTGTTCCCCATGCGGCGCTTGACGGTTTTGTAGTTCGGGCCTTTGCGTTTCAGATCAAAGGCTTCACAGAGGGTGTGAAGGTAATCTTCGCCCATTGCCAGAAACGTCTCCATCTGCACCACCACGAAGGAACAGCCCCGGTTGGTCATGCCTTCCAGAGCGGCCAGTTTCTCGCGCCGGAGGTCAAAGAGGTTCTTCAGCGGCAGGCCCGTGATGGGGTGTCGGTCGAATTGCAGCGTGGCGCCTTGTGCGTTCAGCTCGTCACTCAGCAGCTCAAAATCCGCAGGCCGGTCCACGATGGATCGCCATTCGGCGCGGATGAAATCGGAAAAATCCAGCTTTTGCAGATCGGGGTCGACGTGCCAGGGGCGCTTGTGCATCGACAGCGCCCAGTCATGCGCGTTGCGCACCACGCAAACCACCAGCAGATCGTCCGGAATGGCGACCATATGCGGAAAGCCGTGCTTCCAGCCCAGCCCTTCGACCCGCATCAGCGACAGGTTCTTTTCCATGATCTTGCGCACGATATTGGTGCCCGATCCGCGTTCGCCCAGAACCTGGAACTGTGTCAGGGGCACGTCGCTTGCGCGGTGCAGATGGTATCCGGTTTGCGACAGGTCGATCATCGTGCTGCTCGTTTTGGTCCATTCATGATATGCAAAGGCGCGCGTGTCTACTAATGTCACGCCAAAAGGCCCGTGTCAGAGGCCAGTGAGGTACAGATGCAGTCCACCGCCGCGGCGATCACCATGGTGCGCGATGACGCGTTCTTTCTCAAAGCGTGGCTGCGCCACTACGGCACCATGCTGGGGCGCGAAAATTGCTATATCGTGAACCACGGGCGAGGGGCCGAGGTTGCCGCGCTGGCGCAGGGCTGCAACATCATCGGCATCCCGGGCGATCCGCACAAGAATTTCGACATGAAGCGTTGGCGGCTGCTGAACGGCCTGCTGAGCGGGCTGCGCAGCTATTATGACCATGTGATCGTCGGCGACGTGGACGAGCTGGTTGCGGTGGACCCGGCGCTGGGGGTCGACCTCTTGGGCTATCTCAAGGATCAGCCCATTCGCCGGGTGCTGACGCCGCTGGGTCTTGAGGTGATTCACCGGATCGATCTTGAAGACGACAGCGCCGAAGATCAGATCCTCGGCCCTCGCCGCCACGTGCGCCTTGCGCCGCATTATTCCAAGCCCTGCGTGATCTCGCAGGGGACCAAGGTGGCGCGGGGCGGGCATTTTACCCAGGCGTCCAAGCTGTTTGCGCCGGATGAGCTGTACCTGTTCCACCTCAAATTCTGCGACTTCCCGAACTATGTCGCGACGATGAACCAGCGTAATGCGGTGACTCAGGAAATCGGCGGCACCATCAAAGAGGTGTCCATCGGGCGCCATTGGTTTGCCGAGGCGCGGGGCGAGGACAAGGCCGTGTTCGACGCCTTCGCCGATCTTGAGCTGCGCGACGGATTTGATCTGGCTTGGGTGCGCAAGACGATGCACGACACATGGAAGCCCCGCGGCGATACCGGCTTTTACCAATTCGACCGGCCTGACTACGAGGTCCAGTACCAATTGCCGGAAAGGTTCAGCGGCGTCTTCTAATGCGCTGAAAAGAAAGCGTTCAGAGCTTTGGCGGTGTCGTCTGGCGCGGTGTCGGGAAAGAAATGGCCGCCCGGTATGGCCAGCGCTTCCATATAGGTGCACTTGGGCGCCCAGGTTGAGGCAACATCATAAGATTTTGCCATAACCCCTTCGCTTCCATACAAAATCAGGCTGGGGCAGGCGATGCGTGCGCCCAGATCGGCGGTATCATCGGCCATGTCCAGCGTAACGCCCGCGCGGTAGTCGTTCAGCATGCCCCGGATCACCTCTGGCCGCCGCCACGCGGCGCGGTAAGCGGCAAGCGCATCCGCATCAAAATCGGACAGCGCGGCAGAGCCCCAGCCGGTCAGGCAGCTTTCGAAATAGGCATCGGGGTTGGCCGCGATCATCCGGTCGGGAAATGGTTCAGGCTGCGCCAGGAAAAACCAGTGATAATAGGCACGTGCGACGTCCAGTTGAAGCGCGCTGAGGATCGTGTGGGTGGGCACGATATCCATCAGGGCAGCGCGGCTGACGCGCGCGGGCGCATCCAGACACATCCGGTGCGCCACCCGCCCACCGCGGTCATGCCCGGCCACAGCAAAGCGCTCGATTTCCAGCGCATCCAACAGGCCCAACACGGCAACGCTCATGGCTCGAAAACTCGATCCATCCAGATCGGGCGTGGTGCTGTCACCATACCCGGGCAAGTCAGGGCAGATAACCGTATGTGTTTCAGCCAGTTGCGGGGCGATCTTGTGCCACATGGCGTGAGTCTGCGGGAACCCGTGCAGCAGGACCAAAGGCGGGCCGGAGCCGCCTTTGGCATATGCCAGCCCGCCAAGGCGGCCCTGCTCGAACCCCGGTATCATGACAGGGCGTCCAGAATGCGGGCCCAGCTGCGGATGCCCTTGTGAAAGCATTCGAGGTCGTACTTTTCGTTAGGGGAATGCAGCTGATCGTCGTCGCGGCCAAAGCCGATCAGCATCGCATCCGTGCCGACAATGGATTTGAAATATCCGGCAATCGGGATCGACCCGCCGCAGCCCACATAGGCCGCCGCCTTGGGCCATTCGTCAGACAACGCAGCCCGCGCGGCCTCGAACATGGGGCTGTCCGTGGACATCACGCTGGCCGGGCCGGCGCCGAGGTTGTCGTTGAACGTGACCGTGCAATCGGGCGGCAGCATCGCTTCGACGTAGGCGCGAAAGTTGCGGTCGATCGCCGCCGGGTCCTGCGTGCCCACCAGGCGAAAGCTGATCTTGGCCGAAGCCTTGGACGGCAGGACCGTCTTGAACCCTTCGCCGGTATAGCCCGACCACATGCCGTTGATCTCGCAGGTGGGGCGGGACCAGATCATCTCGAGCCCCGACCGGCCCTGTTCGCCCGCGGGCACCGACAGGCCGACCTCACCCAGAAAGGCGCTTTCGTCGAAGCCCAGATCGTCCCATTGCGCGGCAATGGAATTGGGCAGCTCGGGCACGCCGTCATAGAAATCGGGCACCGTAACGCGGCCTGTCTCGTCATGCAGGCCAGCCAGAATCCTGGACAACACGCGCGCGGGGTTCATTGCGATCCCGCCGAACATGCCCGAATGCAGGTCCTTGGAGGGGCCTTCAATCGTGATCTCTTCCTGAAGCATGCCGCGCAGCATCGTGACGATGGCGGGGGTGTCGTGGCCAAACAGGCCCGTGTCACAGATCAGCGCGATGTCCGAGGTCAGCTCTTCGCGGTTCTCTTCCATGAACGGCACCAGCGAGGGCGAGCCCGATTCCTCTTCGCCTTCAAAGAAAAAGGTGATGCGGCAGGGCAGGGTGCCATGTTCGGCCTTCCACGCGCGGCATGCCTCGACAAAGGTCATCAGCTGGCCCTTGTCATCCGAGGTGCCGCGCCCGCGGATCACCCGGCCTTTGGGCGTGTCCTGCAATTGGGGCTCGAACGGAGGCGTGTCCCACAGATCAAGCGGATCGACGGGTTGCACATCGTAGTGGCCGTAGAACAGCAGGTGCGGACCGTCACCCGGCACATGGCCCACCACCATCGGATGCCCCGGCGTGGGCCGTTTGGTCACCTCGGCCCCGAGCGAGGCCAGATCGGCCACCAGCCAGTCGGCGGCGGCATCGCAATGGTCGGCATAGGCCGGATCGGTCGAGATAGACGGGATCCGCAGCAGCTCCATCAGGCGCGTGACCGAGGCGTCAAGATCAGTGTCGATGCGGGAAAGGACGGCGTCGAGGGACATGGAGGCTCCTGTGATTGTCGCTGCCACCGTAGCAGCGCGCAGGCCAGCGTCAATTTGCCCGGTGGCCCCAACAAAAAGGTGACTACATGTCGGGTGGCAAGCGGCGGGAATCGTTGTAAAGTACCGCTCAACTAACCGGAGAGTAACCTTGGATTACGTTACCGCATTGGATGAAGCGCTGGCTCGTCTGCACGAAGAGGGCCGCTATCGGACCTTTATCGACATCGAGCGGGAAAAGGGCGCCTATCCTCATGCAGTTTGGCGTGATGCCGATGGCACCAAGCGCCCGGTCACCGTCTGGTGCGGCAATGATTATCTGGGCATGGGTCAGCACCCGGCGGTGCTGAGCGCGATGCACGAGGCGCTGGATGCCACCGGCGCAGGGTCGGGTGGCACGCGCAACATCTCGGGCACCACGGTTTATCACAAGGCGCTCGAGGCCGAGCTGGCCGATCTGCACGGCAAAGAGGCGGCACTGCTGTTCACGTCGGCCTACATCGCCAATGACGCAACGCTGTCGACGCTGCCGCGCCTGTTTCCGGGGCTGATCATCTATTCCGACGCGCTGAACCACGCCAGCATGATCGAAGGCGTGCGCCGCAACGGCGGGTCCAAGCGCATATTCAGGCACAACGACGTTGCACATCTGCGCGAGCTGCTGGCGGCGGATGATCCCGCCGCGCCCAAGCTGATCGCGTTTGAATCGGTCTATTCGATGGATGGCGATTTTGGCCCCATCGCCGAGATTTGCGATCTGGCAGAAGAGTTTGGCGCGCTGACCTATATCGACGAAGTGCATGCGGTGGGCATGTACGGCCCGCGCGGGGCCGGGGTCGCGGCACGCGATCGGCTGGCGCACCGGATCGACATCATCAATGGCACGCTGGCCAAGGCCTATGGCGTGATGGGGGGCTATATCGCGGCGTCCGAAAGGATGTGCGATGCGGTGCGGTCCTACGCGCCGGGTTTTATCTTCACCACGTCTCTGCCGCCGGCGGTGGCGGCCGGCGCGGCGGCCAGCGTGCGGCACCTCAAGCATGACCAGAGCCTGCGCGATGCGCACCAGACCCAGGCACGGATCCTCAAGACACGGCTCAAGGCGCTGGGCCTGCCGCTGATCGACCACGGCAGCCATATTGTACCGCTGATCGTCGGTGACCCGGTGCATACCAAACTGCTGTCGGACCGCCTGCTGAGCGATCATGGTCTGTACGTGCAGCCGATCAATTTCCCGACCGTGCCGCGCGGGACCGAACGCCTGAGGTTTACCCCCAGCCCTGTCCACAGGGCGGATGACATCGACAAGCTGGTGCGCGCACTGGACGAACTCTGGGCACATTGTGCGCTGAATCGCGCCGATATGACGGGCTAAGCCCTTTATTCCCCTGTTCATATGCCCGGTCTATGGTAACAAATCTCCAACACACTTGGGGACGAATCGTGTGCAATGCACGGTTGTGGGAAGGACAGGCGAACCGATGATCGGGCGCAAAAACCGTCAGGAGGCAGACATCGAGTCGCCGGAGCGTCGCAGCTTCGACGATTTCGAGACACGTCTGGGTGACCTCATGCGCGGTGAGCGGGCGACCATGGGCAAGTCGCTTCTGGACGTGCAGCGCGAACTTCGGATCAAGGCCGCCTACATCGCCGCGATCGAAAACTGCGACCCTACCGCCTTTGAAACGCCCGGGTTTATCGCCGGCTACGTCCGGTCCTATGCGCGCTATCTCGGGATGGACCCGGCGCTGACGTTCCAGGCGTTCTGTGACGAAAGCGGCTTTGCCACCGCGCATGGCATGTCGTCCGAAGCCTCGGCCCGCAAGCGCGACGACGAAATCGCCGCCGCGACCAGCGCGGCCGCCGTGCGGCAGGAGCCGCTGGTCGATTCCCGCACCGCGTTTGTGCCCGCCTCCGAAGGTGTGCTGTCGCGTGTCGAACCCGGCGCCATCGGTTCGGTGCTGGTGCTGGTTCTGCTGCTGGGCGGTATCGGCTATGGCGGCTGGACCGTCCTGCAGGAAGTGCAGCGGGTGCAGCTTGCGCCTGTCGAACAGACACCGATTGCCTTGTCGGACCTCGACCCGCTTGAAGCGGCGACAGTGACCGCGGCGGACGCGCAGGATGTCGCCTCGCTTGAAGCGCCGCGTCAGGCGCTTGACCGGCTGTACCGGCCGCAGGCGCTGGACGTGCCCGTGATGATCGCGCGTGACGCGCCGATCTCGACGCTTGATCCCCGCAGCAACGGCACCTTTGCCGCGCCGGTGGCGGATGTAGCACCGCTGATTGCAACGGCGCCGGCAGCAACGCCGCCGGTGTCGCAGCATCAGGGCGTCACCATCCTTGCCGCGCGTCCCTCGTGGATTCAGGTTCAGGATGCCGAAGGGGCTGTGCTGTTCGAAGGTACGATGAACGGCGGCGACACATATCCCCTGACCGACGAGGCCGGATCGATGGTCGTAGGCCGCGCCGGCGCTGTCTACCTGATGGTTGACGGGCAGGTGCACGGCCCGACCGGCGCGCGTGGCCAATCGCTGGGTGGCGTGGCTTTGGCGCGCGAGGCGGTGCTCGAGCGGTTCGCCAAGGCTGACATCGCCGCGGACAGCGACCTGACAAGCCTGGTCGCCGAGCTTGAGATCACGCCGGCCGAAACCGCCGCGCCCGAGCCGGTTCAGCTGGCCTCGCCCGCGGTGCCTGCCATCCCGGGCAAGCCGCGTGTGTACGAGGATGGCCAACCGGCCGTCACCATCGTCGCGTCGGGCGAAACATGGGTTTTGGTCAAGGATGCCACGGGCGCCCGGATTTACGAAGCCGTGCTGCAACGGGGCGACACCTATACCGTGCCGCAGACCGAAAACCCGCCCGTCATCCGAACGGGCAATGCGGGCAATGTCTATTTCAACGTCGCGGGCCAGACCTATGGCCCTTACGGCGGGCGCGGCGCGATTGCCGACAATCAGCAGCTGACCGCGCAGGCGCTGACCTCGAATTTTGACGTGGCTGACATCACGACCATGCCGGACGAAGTGCAAAAGGTCGTGGCCGAGCTGTCGACCGGGAACTGACCCGCGTCACCACACCGCAGGGGTGTTGAATCCTGTCTCGCAAAGTTTACACTTGGGCCGAACTCAAAGATCGGAGCGCGTGAAAGCGATGTCCCTCAACCACGTCCGCCCCTGGCGCAACATCTATCGCCGCACGTCTCGGCAGATCATGGTGGGCAACGTGCCCGTGGGGGGCGATGCGCCGATCAGCGTGCAGACCATGACCAACACGGTCACCACCGACATTCCCGGCACCATCGTGCAAGTGCAGGCCGCCGCCGAGGCAGGGGCTGACATTGTCCGCGTCTCGGTCCCCGATCAGGACTCGGCCCGCGCGCTGAAGGAGATCGTGCGCGAAAGCCCGGTGCCCATCGTGGCCGACATCCATTTCCACTACAAACGCGGGATCGAAGCGGCCGAGGCAGGCGCGGCCTGTCTGCGCATCAATCCCGGCAACATCGGCGACGAGACCCGCGTGCGCGAGGTCATCAAGGCCGCCCGCGACCACGGCTGTTCGATGCGGATCGGGGTGAATGCCGGAAGCCTCGAAAAGCACCTGCTGGAAAAGTACGGTGAGCCGTGCCCCGACGCGATGGTCGAAAGCGGCATGGACCATATCAAGGTCTTGCAGGACAACGATTTTCACGAATTCAAGATCAGCTGCAAGGCGTCCGACGTCTTTATGGCGGCCGCCGCCTATCAGCAGCTGGCCGAACAGACCGACGCGCCGATCCACCTTGGCATCACCGAAGCGGGCGGGTTGACCAGCGGCACGATCAAGTCAGCCATCGGGCTCGGCAACCTTTTGTGGATGGGCATCGGCGATACGATCCGCGTCTCGCTGTCCGCCGACCCGGTCGAAGAGGTCAAGGTCGGCTACGAGATTCTCAAGTCGCTGGGCCTGCGGCACCGGGGGGTGAACATCATCTCGTGCCCGTCCTGCGCGCGGCAGGGGTTTGACGTGATCAAGACGGTCGAGACGCTGGAGCGGCGGCTTGAACATATCAAGACGCCGATGTCGCTGTCGATCATCGGCTGCGTTGTGAATGGCCCGGGCGAGGCGCTGATGACCGATGTGGGCTTTACCGGCGGCGGCGCGGGCAGCGGCATGGTCTATCTGGCGGGCAAGGCCAGCCACAAGATGTCAAACGACCAGATGGTCGATCACATCGTTGAAGAGGTGGAAAAGAAGGCCGCCCAGCTTGATGCCGAGGCGCAGGCCGCAGAATAACGCGCGCCGGATGCCGCCGGGCGGCGCACAAAGTTCGTACGAACTTTGTGCGCGGCGCTGAACGTCAGCCGCGTTCGGCTGCCACGATCTCGCGCATGGCGTCCAGGGGCACGTACCCCCGGATCATCTCCTGACCAAAGACAAAGCTGGGCGTGCCGTTGATCTGCAGCGCCTGCGCAAGAGCGCGGGTGCGGGCAATTTCGGATGTCACGTCGGCGCTGCTCATGTGGGCCAGAACCGCGTCGCCGTCCAGCCCAAGCCCCTCGGCAAGGCGCCGCAGCACCGGAGTTGCAGGATCCGAGTTGAGCGTGATCAGCGCATCATGGGCGGCTTTGTAAGCATCATCGCCGGCCAGCTGCTTGACCGAGACCGCAAAGCGCGACGATGTCATCGACGCCTCGCCCAGGATCGGCAACTCCTTGACAACAATGCGGATATTGCCGTCGCTTTCGATCAGCTCGGCCACTTCGGGATGCGCGCGGCGGCAATAGCCGCAGCGGTAGTCGATGAATTCCACAATGGTGATATCCCCATCCGGATTGCCGCCAACCCACGAATATCCGTCATTCTGCAACGCATCGAGGTGCGACAAGACCAGCGCGCTGTCGGCGGCCTCCTGTTCGGCCTGCTGGCGCGCTTCCAGCTGGTTGACCGCCTCGATGATGATCTCGGGGTTCTCCATCAGATAGGCACGGACCTCGGCGCGGAACGTGGCGCGTTCGGCATCCGTCATCTGGCTCAGGTCAAAGGCCGTGGCGGGACCCGAGGCCAGTGACAGCGCCAGCGCGCAAGCGCCCGATTTCAGGATGGTCCGCAGCATGGCTTTTCCTCGTTCTTGTTCGTCGTTGTCAGCGTTTGGCGCGCCGGGCGGCGCTCAGGACGTCTTCGGCGCGGCGAGCGGGGCCCGATCCGCGGGGCAGCAGCCCCACGGCACGCTTTGCATGCAATTCCGCATCTTTCAGCCGGCCTTGCAAGGCGTATCTTTCTGCCGTGACCAGCGAGGCCATGCCGTTTTGCCCCTGACGGGCATAGGCGACGGCCAGATCCCGCAGGATGCGCGCGTCGCTGAAATCCGCGGCCCGGGCGCGTTCCAGAACCGGCAGGGCAGCCTTGTACTGTTTGGCCGCCAAAAGGGCGCGTCCGTACCCGCCCAGGATCAAAGGCTGCGCAGGTGCGCGGGCGGCGGCGGTCTTGTAGGTGGCGACGGCGGCGGAATACTGGCGGCTTTCCAGCTGGATCTGCCCTTTGAGGTCAAGCAGGAACGGATCATTCGGGCGCAGGGCAATGGCCTTGTTGATCGAGGCGATGGCCTTGTTCGTCTTGGATTGCCGGTGATAGGCGGCGGCTTCGCGCATGTGGCGGATGTCGGCCGAAGGGCTTTCCTTGGACCGCCGGAACGTCCAGGCGGGCGCACGTTTGAAGGCGGCAACCTTGGCCTTGGCGCGCTGAAACCAGTATTCGGCGCTGGCGCTCTGGCTGCCGCGCCCTTCAAAGGCGGCGGCCTGGGCACGCAGCGCGCGCAGGCGGTCCCGCGACAGGGGGTGCGTGCGGGCATAGGGGTCTTGCCGCCCGGGTTTCAGCAGCTCTTGCCCGGCAAAGATTTCCATCACTTCCACCGCGCCTTCGACCGGAATGCCTGCGCGGACCATGAAACGCACGCCTGATTGGTCGGCGCTGGCCTCTTCTGCGCGGGTGTGGCCAAAGAACACGCGGCGGGCCGAGCTGGCCGTGCCGATGGCCAGCCCGGCGGCGGCCTGGGAATTGCCTGATGCGGCGGCGGCGGCGGCCAGGATCGCGCCCAGGCCCGCCACGGTGCGCGCGGTGCGCAGGTTGCCGGCGCGGCGGGTCAGGTGGCCATTGGCGATATGCGCGGCCTCGTGCGCGATCACCGCCTGCAAGGCCTGCGCGCTTTCCAGCCGCAACAGCAGTCCGGTGTGGATAAAGATGTGCTGGCTGTCGGCCACAAAAGCGTTCAGCGTGCCATCGTTGACCAAAAGGATGCGCATGTTCGACGACAGGCCTGCCGCGCGCAGGATCGGCTTGGCCACCTCGCGCAGCGCGTATTCCACATCGGCGTCCCGGATCAGGCCACGCGCCTCGGCGGCGACGGCAGACAGGGTCAGCGCAAGCGCCATGAAGGTCTTGAGGATTGGTGCACGCATTGACGCGGGCCTCCTGATTTGTCACGCCCGGGCAGAATGCGGGGCAAGGGTCGCGCGGACTGTAGGAGGGCGAGCATGCGGAACTCAAGGCGCGGAGAGGTTGATCCCTTTATCGTGATGGACGTGCTGGCGGCGGCCCGCGCAGCCGAGGCGCAAGGCCGCCACATCGTTCACATGGAGGTTGGCCAGCCCGCAACGCCTGCGCCCGCCGCGGCGCGGGCCCGGCTGGCCGCAATGCTGGACGGGGACGCGCTGGGGTATACTCAGGCCACAGGCCTGCCCGAGCTGCGCAGCGCCATCGCGCAACTCTATGATAAGTGGTACGGAATCAGCGTCGATCCTGCGCGGATTGTGGTGACGGCGGGCGCGTCGGGCGCGTTTGTTCTGGCCTTTTCGGCGCTGTTCGACACGGGCGACCGCATCGGCATCGGGCGGCCCGGCTATCCGTCGTATCGCCAGATCCTGCATGCGCTGGGGCTGACCGCCGTGGACATCGAAACGCAGGCGGAAAATCGCCTGCAACCGGTCCCGGGCGACGTGGCCGCGCACGGGCTGGACGGGCTGCTTGTGGCCTCGCCCGCCAATCCTTCGGGCACCATGCTGGGGCGCGAGGATCTGGGCGCGCTGATCGAAGCCTGCCGCGCGCAGGGCGCCGCCTTTATCAGCGACGAGATTTACCACGGGCTGGAATACGAGGCCGAAGCGGTGACCGCGCTGGCGCTGTCGGACGAGGCCTATGTCATCAATTCCTTTTCCAAGTTCTTCAGCATGACGGGCTGGCGCGTGGGCTGGATGGTCGTGCCCGAGGTGCATGTGCGCCGGGTCGAAAACCTCGCCGCCAACATGTTCATCTGCGCCAGCCACGCCGCGCAGGTTGCCGCGCTGGGCGCGCTGGACGCACAGGATGAATGCCGGGCCAACGTGGCCGTCTACCAGCGCAACCGCGATCTGATGCTGGCAGGGCTGCCCAAGGCCGGGTTCACGCGGATCGCGCCGCCTGATGGCGCCTTTTACGTCTATGCCGACGTGTCGGACATCACCGAAGATTCGCGCGCCTTTTGCGCCGAGGTGCTGGACAAGGCCGGTGTGGCGATCACGCCGGGGCTCGATTTTGATCCTGTGCGCGGGCACCAGACGGTGCGCTTTTCCTATGCAGGCGCAACCGACGACATCAAGGAAGGCCTGCGGCGGCTTGCCGCCTTCATGGCGACGCGCTGAAATGCCCGCTTGCCCGGGGCAGGGCGGGCGGGGATACTGCGGCAAAACACCGACGCACGGGGGCAGAGCGGGACCTTGCGCAAACTGATCTGGATGACGGCAGCCCTGATGCTGGCCGCGCTGCCCGGCGCGGCGCAGGATTTTTCGGGCCTCGCCAAGGTGCTGCCCGAGCAAAGCGCGCTGGACGATGGCTGGCGCGGCACAACCACGCTTGAGCTGCAGCTGAGCCAGGGCGTGCCCTACCGTGTCTATACCCGCGCGGGGCCCGATCAGGTGATCCTGGATTTCCGCGAAGTGGACTGGACCGGGCTAGAGGCGCAGTCGCTGGACCAGTCGGACCGGGTTGCAGGGGTGCGCTTTGGCGCGTTTCGCCCCGGGTGGTCGCGGATGGTGCTGGATCTGGGCGAGCCGATGCTGGTCACGCAGGCGGGGCTTGAGGTGTCGGACACCGGTGCGCGGCTGACCGTGACGCTGGACAGCACGGACCGCGCGGCCTTTGACGCCGCTGCGGGCGCGCCGCCCTCGGCCCTGTGGGATCAGCTTGAGGCGGCTGATGTCGCCCCGCCACGCGCCGAGCTGGGCGCAGACGGCCCGATCGTGGTGATGATCGACCCGGGCCATGGCGGGATCGACCCCGGCGCGGTCACGCGCGGCGTGCGGGAGGCGGACATCATGCTGACCCTCGCGCGCGAGCTGCGCGATGCGATCCGCCGGACCGAGGGCCTTGATGCGGTTCTGACGCGCGAGACGGATGTCTTTGTCTCGCTTGAGCGGCGCGTGGCGCTGGCCAAGGCGGCAGGGGCCGATCTGTTCATCTCGCTGCACGCGGATTCGCTGGCCAAGGGGCATGCGCAAGGGGCCTCGGTCTACACGCTGGACACCGAAGCGTCGGACGCTGCCGATCAGGCGCTGGCCGAACGGCACGAACGGGGCGATCTTCTGGCGGGCGTGGATCTGGAAAAAGCGGATGACGGGGTGGCGCTTGTCCTGCTGGACCTGGCGCGGACCGAAACCGCGCCGCGTTCGGCCGCCTTGGCAGGTCACCTGGTCGAGCGGATCCGCACCAACGTGGGCCGCGTCCACAAACGCCCCCTGCGGCGGGCGGCCTTTTCGGTGCTCAAGGCTGCCGACATCCCGTCGGTGCTGGTCGAAGTCGGCTTTTTGTCGACCGATCAGGACCTCGCGGACCTGCAGGATGCCGCCTGGCGCGGGCGCATGGTCAAGGGCCTGCGCGACGGGATCATCGCCTGGGTGCTCGAAGACGCGGCACGTGCGCCGCTTCGCCGCAAGTAACCGCGGCGCAAGTGACCGCGGATGCGCGGAATTCCCCGCCCTTAACCGTTTATGTGTTTTGACGATCCCGGGGCGGGCCTGTATATCCAAGGCCCAAGCGCCGGCACGACCAAAGGCGCAGTCAGATAGCGGTGGACCCTCGTGATCCGGTTTGTCTTTTCGATCTTTGGCGGCGTGTTCTCTCTGGTCACGCTGGGCGCAATGATGGTCGGCCTGACCATCGGTGCGGTGTTCTGGATGTACAGCCAGGACCTGCCCAGCCACGAATCTCTGGCCAGCTACAAGCCGCCCACCATCAGCCGGATTTATTCGAACGAAGGGCAGATCATCGACGAATTCGCCAAGGAACGTCGCCTGTTTGCGCCTGCCGATGAAATTCCGCCGCTGGTCAAGCAGGCGTTCATCTCGGCCGAAGACAAGAATTTTTACGTGCACGACGGCTATGATGTGCGCGGCATCGCCTCGGCGGCGGTGGATGCAGTGCGCTCGCGCGGGTCGAACGTGCGCGGCGCCTCGACGATCACCCAGCAGGTGATGAAGAACTTCCTGCTCGACGGCTCGCGCCGGGCCGAGCGCAAGATCAAGGAAATCATCCTCGCCTCCCGCGTCGAGGAGACGCTGACCAAGGACCAGATCCTCGAACTGTATATGAACGAGATCTTTCTGGGGCAGAACTCGTATGGCGTGGCCGCGGCCAGCCAGACCTATTTCAACAAACCGCTCAGCGATCTGGCCCCGCACGAGGCGGCCTTCCTTGCGTCGCTGCCCAAGGCGCCGTCGCAATTCCACCCGGTGCGCCGCAAGGACCGCCTGCTGGCGCGGCGGAATTTCGTTCTCAAGGAGATGCTCGAGAACGGCTATATCGACGGCTACGTATACAATCAGGAAATCGCGCAGCCGCTGCGGTCGGTCCAGAACGGCGATTTTGAAAGCTTTCAGAGCGAACTGCCCCCGCGCGACTATTTCACCGACGAAATTCGCCGCCAGCTGAGCCGCGAGTTCGGCGAGGGCGAATTCTTTACCGGCGGCATGTCGGTGCGGGCGACGATCAACCCGGACATGCAGCTGGTCGCAGCCGAGGCGCTGCGCCGCCAGCTGGAACAATACGACCGCGGCACACGCCGCTGGCGCGGCACGGGCAAGACGATCCCGGCCGAGGCGCTGGCCAGCGAAGAGGCCTGGCGCGAGGCGCTGTCCAAGGTCAACGTGGCCCGCGACATCATTCTGGAAAACCGCTGGCACGTGGCCGTTGTGCTGGAGGTGGGCGACCAGCAGCTGCGCCTGGGGATCGAGGGTGTCGACGCCACCGAAGGCCGGCCTTCGGTCGTGCCGCGCAAGGACATCCAGTGGATGCGCGGATCGTTCCGCGACAATTTCAAACCCGGCGACGTGGTGCATGTGCGCAAGATGACCGAGGACGGCTCGGGCAACTTTATCCGCTGGACGCTGCGGCAGGTGCCCGAAGTGCAGGGCGCGTTCATGGCGATGGACGTGAACACCGGGCGGGTGATCGCGATGCAGGGCGGGTTCAGCTATCAGCATTCGGTCTTTAACCGCGCAACCCAGGCCAAACGGCAGCCCGGGTCGGCCTACAAGCCGTTTGTCTATGCCGCGGCGCTGGATTCAGGTTACACGCCCGCGACGATCGTCGTGGATGCCCCGATCGAGATCAACACCCCCCAGGGCCTGTGGCGCCCCAAGAACGCGTCCAACCGCTTTTACGGTCCGACGCCGCTGCGCACCGGGATCGAACAATCGCGCAACCTGATGACCATCCGTCTGGCCGAAGAGGTCGGGATGCGCACCGTCGGGTCTTATGCCGAACGTTTTGGTGTCTATGACAATGCCGTGCCGGTTCTGGCCAACGCGCTGGGCGCACAGGAAACGACGCTGTACAAGATGGTCGCGGCCTACGCGATGTTCGCCAATGGCGGCGAACGGGTCGAGCCGACCATGGTGGACCGCGTGCAGGACCGCTACGGCAAAACCGTCTACAAACACGATCCGCGCGACTGCGTGGATTGCGGCGCGGCCAGCATCGCGGACGGGCGCGGCCCGCGCATCATCTCCAAGCGCGAGAGGGTGATGGACCCGGTCACGGC